>DASPHQ010000751.1:0-5121 GCA_035629595.1 Urbifossiella sp.
CGCGTTCAAGCATTTTCCCAACACTGACGGGCGGGCGTCGGGCGGATCGTCGCGTGACCCGACCTCGCTACCGGTGTCGGTTCCACGCCAGCGCCCGCGGCGCCGCCGTCAGCCGGGCGAGTGGCAGGAACAGCACGACCCCGAGCACCACGCCGTGGGCCGGCACGAGCGCCGGCGGCACCAGCCACACGAGCGCCGCCGCGAGCCCCGCCGCCGCGACCGCCCACGCCCCGACAAAACGGCTCGCCCCGTCGCGGTACACGAACCCGCCCGCGGCGAGCAGTTTCACCGCGACCGCGGCCGAGGCGATCCACGGCAGCGCGGCCAGCAGGCGCTCGCGGCGCGCCGGGTCCGAATCCCCGTGGACCCACTCGGCGAACAGGTACATCGCGGGCAGCGATATCACGAACGTCTGCAGCGGCACCAGCCACGTCCGCCCCGTCAGCCCGACCCACAGGTTCGCCACCAGCGCCCGCCACGTCCCCACCACCAGCCCGGCCGCGAACAGCGCGCAGAACCCGACCGCGGTCGCGCGACCCTGCCGCTCCACGGACGACTCCCACATCCGCGCCAGCCGCTCGAAGCCGTCGGCCGCGGCGATCCAGCCGGCCGTGAACGCCAGCACGACCAGCCACGTCGCCGCCGCGGCCAGCGTCAGCGCCCGCACCTTCGCCGCCACCAGCGACCAGTTGTCGAGCGGGCGCGTGGCGGCGAACGTGGAGAGCGCCGTGGAGCGGATCGAGTCGCCGGGCGAGCCCGCCGCCGCGCCCCAGTACGCGGCGATCAGCGGCGGCACGAACAGGAAGACGAGCCCGAAGTCCGCCCGGGTCGATTCGTGCTCGAACAGCAGCGCGACGGCCGCCAGCACGGCGACGACCGCGGCGACCGCCGCGACGTACCCGCGCCCGCGGAGGCGCCATTCGTACCACGTCTGCGCCGCCATCGCCGACGCGAACGGCGCGCGCTCGCGGCCGGCGGGAGCGACCTTCTCGCCCGCGGCCGGTCGGCGGAGCCACGCCCACTCCGGGTTGTCGCCGCGGCGGGCGCGCGCCACCCCCGACCGCGCGACGAGGAACGCCGCCGGCACCAGCCCCGCGGCGACGCCGGTGAGCACCCGCTCCTGCACGGCCGGGTCGTCGAAGTAGACGCCGCTCCGCAGCAGCGCCGTGAGTGCGAGGGCCATCACCACGATACGCAGCCACGCCACGCCGAACGGAAGCCACACGAGCGCCTGGGCACACGCGACGACCGCCGCCAACATCGGCACCCACCACCCCGGCGTCTCGACGCCCGCCGGCCGCAGCACGAGCCCGTCCCACGCGAGCCACATCGCCACCGACACGATCACGCCTTGCACCATCGGCCAGCCGACGAGCAGCCACGTCGGCACCGGCAGGACGAACAGGCGCGGCGGGAACCCGGACTCGGCCGCCTCCAGCCGGGCCTCGAAGCCGTACGCGAACACGCCGATCACGTAGCTCAGCGCCATCACGAACCAGATCGTGCTGGCCATCGCCACCTGGGCGGCCAGCGGTGCCGCGGCGGTGGACGCGGCGAACCCGGCGACGAGCGCCGCCGCGCCGGCCAGCCCCCAGCGGTGCCGCCCCCAGAACTCCCACGCCAGAGCCACAGCCGCGTGCATGCGTCAACCCTCCACCGGTGCGGGTGCCTTCTCGCCGACCCGCGCCACGAAGATCTCGTCGAGCGACGGGACGCGGTGCGCGACCACCTGCGCCCCGCACCCGGCCGCCGAGTCGCGCAGCTCGTCGAGGGCACCGCTGCACAGCGCCGCCCACTCCGCCCCCGCGCCGTCCCACGCCAGCGCCCCCGCCAGCGGCGGCGGCGCCGCCAGCGGCCGGGGGAACCGCAGCGTCAGCCGGTGGTGCGTGCCCTTGATGTCGTCGAGCCCGCCGCTGAACACCACCCGCCCGCGGTCGATCAGCGCCACCCGGTCGGCGACGCGCTCCACCTCGTGCAGCAGGTGCGACGAGAACAGCACCGTCCGCCCCTCGTCGGCCACGGTGCGGATGACGGCGGCCAAAATGTCGCGGCGGACGATCGGGTCGAGCCCGCTCGACGGCTCGTCGAGGACGAGCAGCTCCGGCCGGTGGGCCAGCGCGAGGACGAGGCCCGTCCGCGCCCGCTGCCCCTTCGACAGGTGCTTCACCCGCGCCGCGGGGTCGAGGCCGAACGCCGCGCGCAGCTCCTCGGCGAACGCCGCGTCCCACGCCGGGTAGAACGCCCGGGTGTAGCGGAGCAGTTCGCGGACGCGCATCCACCCGGGCAGGTCCGGCTCCTCCGACAGGTAGCCGACGCGGCCGAGCACGCCGGCGGGGTCGGCGGCCGGGTCGCGGCCGAACACGCGGACCGAGCCGGCCTTCGCGCGGAGCAGCCCGAGGACGTGCTTGATGAGCGTCGTCTTGCCGGCGCCGTTGACGCCGACGAGGCCGAACACGCCGCCGCGCGGGACGGCGAGGCGGACGTCGGCGAGCGCCGCCTTCGGGCCGAACCGGCGCGTGAGGCCGGCCACCTCGATCACGTTGCCGCTGAACTCGGACGGGACGGCGACCATGGGCTACACCTCCTCGGGGTCGGGTTGCAGGCGCTCGTCGCGCTGGCGGATCAGGTCGATCACGTCGTCGGTGCGGACGCCGAGTTGTCGCGCCTCGGCGAGGAGCGCGTCGACGCGGCCGGCGAGGATTTTGAGGCGCTCGCGGCGGGCGAGCGGGGAGCCGGCGTCGGCGACGTAGGTGCCGGCGGTCCGCCGCTTCTCGACGACCCCGGCGACCTCGAGCTCGCGGTACGCCCGGGCGACCGTGTTCGGGGTGACGAGGAGGCGCTCGGCGAGGACGCGGATGGCCGGCAGTTCGTCGCCGGGCGCGAGGCGGCCGGCCGCGACGAGGTACTTGACCTGGGTGACGATCTGGAGGTAGATCGGCACGCCGTCGTGGGGTGAGATGTGGATGTCCATGCCGCGCCCGCCGTCGAGTGTCGCGCTGTATGCACGCACTGCTACAGACGGGACGACGGCCGCCGCCGGCCGTTTCACGGATTCTGCGACGAGGTGATTGAAACGAGACTAACTCCGCCCCGCGGGCCGGGCGACCGCCAGGATGCGGTCCTCCGGGAGCTGGAGCGGGGGGATCAGGCAGAGGTCCGCCCGCACCGGCCGCACCTCGCCCTCGCGGGCCAGGTAGAACTCGCCCGCCTTCTGCTCCGCCAGCCGGTCCGCGGCCCCCGGCCGGGCCTCCAGCACCGGCCGCAGCTTCGCCACCGCCACCGCCTCCTTCACCCTCCCGACCAGCCACGTCGTCACCTGGTCGCGGCACTTGTAGTCGAGGTCGCCGGGGCTCTGCGTCGCCAGGAACACGCCGACGCCCGCCGACCGCGCCCGCTTCAGCAGGCTCTCCATCGGCCCCTTCGTCGCCGGCTTGCCGACCGCCGGCAGGTACTTGTCGGCCTCGTCGAACAGGAACACCGCCTGGAGCCGGCCGTCCGCCGCCGGGTGCTGCCGCGTCCACCGCTCGACCGCCAAAAGCAGCAGCGACACCCAGAAGTCCGTCGCCTGGTCGTCGCCGAGGAACTGCGTGCTGACCACGGACAGCCGCGTCCTCCCGGCCCGCGCCGCCGGGCCGCGGCCGAGCAGGGTGTCCACGTCGAGCCGGTCGGCCCCTTCGAGCAGCCGCCGGTGCTGGAGGCCGAGGCTGAGCAAGTCCTGCGACAGTTTCGCGAAGTGCTTCCCCTCGTACTGCCCGTCGAAGTGCGCGGTGAGGGCGTCGTCCTGGTCGCCGACGAGGCGCTGGAGCGCCTTCACGGTGACCGGCTGGTCCGACGCGGCGGCGAGGGTCTCGATGGCCTTCTGGAGGATGACGAGTTTGGGGTCGGGGCCGCGCGACTTGTACCCCATCATGACGCCGAGCGCGGCGGCGGCGTACTGCGCGAACTGCTCGCGGTCGGCGTCGGGAAGCCGGCCGAGGTCGGGCGGGGCGACGGGGATGGACAGCGGCCGCCCGGCGTCCTTCCCCGGCGTGTACAGCGCCACGTCGATCGCGGCGCGGAGGCGGGCGCGGCGGTCGGCGCGGTCGGCGTCCGGTTCGGGGGCGGTCCAGGCGTCGGGGTCGGCGTAGCGGGCGAGGTCGCCCTTGCGGTCCACGAGCACGACCGGGACGCCGCCCATCAGTAATTGTTCCACGATGGTGAGGGCGGCGGTGGTCTTGCCGCTGTTGGTACCGCCGAGGAACGCGGCGTGTCGGCAGAGCGACTGCCGGTCGAGCTCGACCGCCGCCGGCGCCGCCCCGCGCGTCTGGCCGAGGCGGATCGCGGCCGGTGCCGCGGGCGGAGGCGGGGCGAACGTGTCGTCCTCCGCCGGTGGGGGTGGCGGGGGCGGCTCGGTGCGGCGCGTATCGAGCGCCAGGACCGCGCGAATCGACGGCAGGCCGGTCAGCGGCTTCGCGCTCCGCTGCCAGTCGGCGAAACCCGCGGTTTTCCCGTTGGCGGCGGCGAACGCCCTGAAGGCGGTCATCAGCCGCCAGTCGCTGTCGGCGACGACGTGCTTGCGGTGCCGGCCGACGGGGGCGCACAGCTTCGCCAGCTGCTTCGTCACCCCGGCCGTGGGGTGCGGGAAGTCGGTGGAGCGGAGGAACACGGCCGGGATCTCGCCGGCCCGGCGCGTCACCTCCTCGACCTGCTTGCCGAGGCCGCCGCCCTTCGCGTTCCGGTCGCAGACCGCGGCCAGCAGCTTGTCCACCGCGTTCCCGGCGTGCGTCTCGACCTGCACGAAGCGGTCGTCCGCCTCGGCGCCGAAGAACACGCCGCCGTCCACCTCCGCGGACGCCGCCCGCACCGCCCACGCGAGCAGCCCGGCGAGGTTCGGCTCGTCCCCGGGCGGCGGCTTCTCCTCGGCCAGCCGGTCGTTCCACAACTGCCCCAGGTCGGACGCCGGCGCCGGGGGTGGCGCGTCGGGCGCGCCGGCGGGTTCGACCCACCGGCCGGCCTCGACGCACCGCCCGCGGTGCTGGTGGAAGAAGGCCAGCACGGCCCGCGCCGTCATCCCGGCGAGCGGCGCCAGCTGCGCCGCCGTGTACGGCGCGACCGGGTTCGTCGGGTCGGGCGGAACGCCGG
>DASPHQ010000752.1:0-4869 GCA_035629595.1 Urbifossiella sp.
GGTGACGTTCCGGGCCGCGGTGTGGCCCGAGTTGGTAACGGCGACGCGGACCGGCGTCGCCTCGCCGACCACGGCCGCGGCCGGCGGCTCGACCAGCACGCTCAGCTTGCCGGCGTCGATCCGCACGGTGGCGTCGCGGCGGGCGCTCAGGGCGTCGGCCGTGTCCGCCTGCGCGGCGACGGTGATCGTGCCGACGCGCGCCGGCCGCACCTGCATGGCGATGGTCTGCGCCTGGCCGCCCTTCGACCCGGGGAGGTCGAACACGAGCGCCCCGCTGTCCTGCCGCGTCGGCGGCGGTTCGGAGCGTTCGAGCGTGGCGCCGTCCGACAGCGTCACCCGCACGCGAGATTCCTTGCCGTCCACCTGGCTGGTGTTGGCGAGCGTTACCGTCGCGGGGAACGACGCCGTCGGCCCGGCGACCGGCGGCGCGGTCACGTCGAGCTTCAGTTCCGGCGCCGCCCACTCGATCAGCGTCTCGCGGCGGCCTACGACGGTGCCCGGCCCCTGGCCGTTCTCGGGCGCCTTCAACACCTCCACGGCCACGCGGGTCTTCTTGCGGTCGGTGCCGGCCTGGGGGTTGTTCTGAACGAGGCGCACGGTCGCCTTGCCGTCGGCGTCGGTGGCGGCTTCCGCCTCGCGGGACGTACTCCCGGCGGCGCGACTCACCAGCACCGTGCTCGTGTCCTCGGTGTCGATCAGCCGGTAGCGGACGCGGTAGGTCGGCGGCGTCGGGCCGTCCTGCTCGAACCGCGCCACCGTCGTCGTCAGGGCGTGTTCGGTGCCGATGCGGACGGTCGCCGGCGGCGGGAACACGAACCGCCCCTCGCCCCAGACGATCTTCGCGGCGACGCGCCCCTTCTCCCAGTTGAACACGCCGGGGGCATACGCCGTCAGGATCGTCTCGCCCGGCACGGGGCAGCTGACCACACAGAACGTCTGCCCGGCGCAGATCTCGACGTCGTCCTTCGGGTCGTCGTTGCCGCGGGTGATGGTGTGGGTGGTGTAGCCGGTGTGGCTGATCGCGTACTTGTTGTCGTGCTTGTAGCCGCGGCCGGCGTAGAAGCCCGCCTCGTCCACCTCGACGATGCTGCCCGGGCCTTCGAGCATCCACTCGACGCGCCGGCTCCGCCGCGGCTGGCCGTCCTTGTCCAACACGGACGCGACCACCACCACCTGCGCCCCCAGCGGCGCGGTGGAGTCGGCGGGCGTCACCTCGATGCGGGCGGCCTTGGGGTCGAAGTCCTGGAAGTAGCCGAACCGTGGCTTGGCGTGGCTCTGCTCGACCCGGCCACCGGGGAGGTAGTACGGGAAGTAGCCGGGGTTGTGCGAGTTGAAGCAGCCCCCCGCGAGGGCGGCGAACAGCACGACGATCGAGGCGGCGCGCCGGGTCATGGCGGGGGCATAGCGAGGCGGGGCGAGCAACGCAACCGCGGTCCGGACGCGCGGGGCCGCCGCCGGGATTTCCCCATTTACCCCCGGAACCCGCGGGTCCGGTTCAACCCAGCTTCCCCCGACGGCCGATATCCCCGTTACAGGCCGTCGCCCGCCCGCGCCGTTTGGGTTTCCCGATGCACGAATCGGACCTCCCGCCGTTCGCCCGCACCGCCCGCACCCTGGCCCTCGCCGGGCTGGTGCTCGCGGTCGGCGTCGGCTGCAACCGCCAGCACTACCGGCAGCGCGCCGACACGGACGTGGAAGGGATCATCACCCAAAAGAACGTCTTCCCCGACTGGCAGGTCAAGAACTTCCACGTCTACCCGCACCCGGACGCCCGGTTCGCCGACCCGGCCGACCCCGACCACCCGCCGTACCCGCCCGACGACTACGCCGCCCGGGTGCTCAGCCCCAACCCCCAACACCCCACGAAGCGCAGCGGCACGGGGCGCTTCGAGGGGAAGGGGTATCTCGACTACCTCGGGACGTGGGACGCCACCAACCGGGCGACGGAGCCGGCGAATGAGCCGCTGCCCGCGCCGAAGACCGACGTGGCCCCGCCAAAGGCCGTCAGCCGCGGGGCGTCGCGTCCCGCTCGCGTTCCCACCGCCCTCGAAGCGGCGCGGACGGGCGTCCTCCTCGTCTCCGGCGAGGCGCCCGACGGCTCCCCCGTCCTGCTGGCCGTGCAGCCGGCGCCGAAGGCCGACGGGTCGCCGAACCCGAAGGCCGACCCGCCCGGGAAGGGGGACGGCAGCATCGGCGTCGTCGCCACCGGGGACGCCGCCGCCAGCGTCCTCAAGGTGCTGGAGAGCCAGCAGCAGGGCTACCGCATCAAGCTCGAACAGGCGGTCGAGCTCGGCCTCGTCAACGCCCGCGAGTTCCAGGACCGCCGCGAAGACCTGTACCTCGCCGCGCTCCCCGTCACCAACGAGCGCTTCACCTTCGCCGCGCAGGGCTTCTTCGCCGAGACCGCGGCCCTCGACTTCGCCGGCCGACTCGCCGGCCGCGAGCCGCGCAACGCCGCCTCGTTCGGCACCGACGCCGGGCTCGGCAAGCTGTTCCCCACGGGGGCGCTGCTCGCCGTCCGCCTCGCCAACCAGGTCGTCGTGGACCTCACCGGCGAACGGCCCACCACCACGCTGTCGAACCTGTCGCTGTCGCTGTCGCAGCCGTTCCTCCGCGGCGGCGGCTACGCCGTCAACCTCGAGCCGCTGACGCAGGCGGAGCGGAACATGGTGTACGCGATGCGCTCCTACGCCCGCTTCCGCAAGCTCTTCTACGTCGCCATCGCGGCCGGCGGCGACTACACGAACAACCCCTACAGCCTCCAGGGGCTGTCGGTGAATCTGGGCCGCGGCATCGGCAACAACCTCACCGCCCCCACCGTCGGCTACCTGCCGATCCTCCTCCAGAGCGCCACCCTCGCCAACCAGCGGCGGAACGTGGACTCGCTGGAGCAGTACCTGAAGCTGTACCAGGCGTTCCGCGAGGGCGGGCAGCAGTCCGACCTCCAGGTCGGGCAGGTCGAAATCCAGCTCCTCAACGGCCGCAACCAGCTCCTCGGCCAGTCCACGGCCGCGACCGGCGGCGGCGGCGGCACCAGCGCCGGCATCCGCGGGCTCCTCGACTCGCTCGACCAGTTCAAGCTCCAGCTCGGGCTGCCGATGACGGTCGGCCTGGACCTGGACAGTACCCCGCTGGCCCCGGTGCAGCGGCAGCTCGCCCGCTTCGAGGCGGTCTATGCCGACGTCCGCGCCGCCGAGGAAGCCGGCCGCCAGTTCGACCCAACGGCCCCTGTCGATCAAATCCGCGTGCGGTTGCGCCGCCTCCTCACCGACTCGCCGGTGGTGAAGGGGACCGAATTCGCCGCGGCCCTGCCGAATCGCTGGGCGACCTGGGAGCGTCTAAGTCCGGACGCCCTCGCCAAGACGCTGACGAAGCTGACCGACGAGCGCGCCCGGCTGATCGACCGCCGGGCCGACCGGATGGCGAAGCAGCAGCCGGAGGACGCCGCGGAATCCGCCCGGATCGCGCAGATCGAGGCCGACATCGACCTCGGCAGCTTCGAGCAGGCGCTGCGGACCTACGAGGCCCGGCCGTGGCAGAACCAGCCGGGGCCACTCCGCGGGGCAGCGCAGGCGGGGGCGTTCCGCGAGGTGTTCAACGGGTTCTACCAGTTGATCCTCGTGGCGCGGAACGAACGGTTGCAGGGGATCCGCCGGCTGTGGCCCAAACTCCCCGGCGCCGAGGTGGACGGCACCGACCTGGTTTCCGTGGGAATCGACGAGGCGTACACGGCGTCGATGCAGGCGGCGCTGACGCGCCGGTTGGACCTGATGAACGCCCGCGGGCAGGTGGTGGACGCCTGGCGGCAGGTGAAGGTGCGCGCCAACGACTTGCAGGGGGTGCTGGGCGTCGGCTACAATCTCGATTCCTCCACCCCGCCCGGCGGCGGGAACCCGGTCGCGTTCTCCGGGGCGCGCACCACCCACAACGTGACGTTCAACGCCGAACTCCCGCTGGTGCGCCGGGCCGAGCGGAACAACTACCGGGCCTCGCTGATCGGCTACCAGCGGCAGCGGCGGACCCTGCAGGCGTTCGAGGACAACATCTGCAACGACGTCCGCACCGACGTCCGGGAGCTGCGGACGATTGCCGAACTCTACCGCGTTCAGCAGCGTCTCATCGAGCTCGGGTATTCTCAGGTGGACAACGCGCAGGCGGTGCTGCTCGAGCCGCCGGCGCCGAACGCCCAGACGAACGCCGGCAGCGCCGCCGCCCTCACCAACCAGCTGCTCCAAGCCCAGCAGCAGCTCGTACAGGCCCAGAACACGCTGTACACCATCTGGGTGAATTATCTGATCTCCCGGATGGCGCTGTACGCGGACACCGAACTCCTCCAGATTGACGACCACGGGGGCTGGAACGATGAGTCTCTCCCACCAGACGAAGGCGCCGGTCGAACCGACCCTCGACCCGAGCGGCTCCCCGCTCCCCGGGCAGCTCCTCCCCCCGGGCAGTAGCGGCCTCCCGCGTTCGCTCCCCGGCCACGGCGCCCGCCCGAGCCGGACGCCCCTCTTCGTCGGCGCCGCCGTCCTCGTCCTGGGGGTCGGCGGCGCCGCCGCGTTCTTCTTCACCCGCCAGCCGAGCGCCCGCGCCGACGTGCTCACGCACACGGTCAAGAAGGAGTCGCTGAACGTCACCGTCACCGAGAAGGGGCAGGTGGAGTCGGCCGACAACCGCGACGTGGTGTGTAAGGTGCGCGCCGGCACGAAGGGGTACGCCAGCACGATCAACTGGGTGATCGAGGACGGGGCGAAGGTGGAGCCCGGCCAGCTGGTGATGATCCTCGACGACTCGGCCCTGCAGGACCAGGCCCGCGCCCAGCGGATCACGCTGGACCAGGCGTTCGCCTCGAAGGTGAAGGCCGAGAAA
>DASPHQ010000753.1:0-4768 GCA_035629595.1 Urbifossiella sp.
CAGCCACTGGATCGCGGCGCCGGCCACGAACACCGCTCCCTCCAGGGCGTATTTCGGCGTGCCGTCGGTGCTCGCGGCCGCGGTCGTCAGGAGGCGGTGCCTCGACGACACCGGGGTGTCACCGGTGTGGAGCAGGAGGAAGGCGCCGGTTCCGTAGGTACACTTCGCCTCGCCAGGGCCGAAGCAGCCCTGGCCGAACAGCGCCGCCTGCTGGTCGCCGGCCACGCCGCGGATCGGCACGCCGTCCGGCAGGAAGTCCAGCCCCTTCGTAACGCCGAAGTCGGCGGCGCTCGGCTTCACCGTCGGCAGCAGCGGTCGTGGCACGGCGAAGAAGTTCAACAGCTCGTCGTCCCACTGCATCGTGTGGATGTCGAACAGGAGCGTGCGGCTGGCGTTCGTGGCGTCGGTGACGTGGGCGGCGCCGCCGGTGAGCCGCCACATCAGGAACGTGTCGATGGTGCCGGCGGCCAGTTCGCCGCGCTCCGCGGCGGGGCGGAGGTTCGGCTGGTGTTCGAGGAGCCAGCGGAGCTTCGTGCCGGAGAAGTACGGGTCGAGGACGAGGCCGGTCTTGCCGGTGAGCCACGGGCCGTCGGCGGCGCGGGCGCGGCAGAAGTCGGTGGTGCGGCGGTCCTGCCAGACGATCGCGCGGTGGACGGGCCGGCCGGTGGCGCGGTCCCACACCACGACTGTCTCGCGCTGGTTGGTGATGCCAACGGCGGCCACGTCGGCGGGGGCGCGGCCGGCGGCGGCGAGCGCCTCGCGGACGGTGCGGGCGACGGAGTACCAGATGTCCTCGGGTTCGTGCTCGACCCAGCCGTCGCGCGGGTAGTGCTGCTCGATTTCCTGCTGCGCCGTGCCGAGCGGCGCGAACGTGGTCGGGTCGTAGACGACGGCGCGGGAACTGGTGGTGCCCTGGTCGATGGCGAGGACGACGGGTGGCATGGGGGAGGGGGGTTCGAGGTGAGTGGTTTTCGCCGCTTGCGGCGTTGCACCGCGGTGCAACGCCGCAAGCGGCGAACCCAGCCTACTCCGCCGCCGGCGGGATGGCCTGCATCGGCGCCGCCGGCGCCGTCCGCGGCATCGGCGCCACCGGCGTCGGCACCGACGCCGGTACGCTGCCGGTCGGCGTGCCGCGGGTCCGCTTCCACGCGATCACGTCGTCGGTCAGCACCGACACTGCGCGGCCCAGCTGCGTGTCCACGCCGCGGAAGTAATCGCTCGGCTCGATCTCCACCGCCACGTCGGGGATCACGCCCTCCTTCTCCATGTTCACCCCCTTCACGGTGAACACGCCGGTCCGCGGCAGTCGCAGCGTCGAGCCGTCGATGAGGCGCGTGCTCGTGGTGCCGATCACGAACCCGCCGGTCGCCTGCCCCACCACCTTCCCGAGCCCCATCGTGCGGAAGGCGTGCGGGAAGATTTCGGCGTCCGAGTAGGAGCGGTTGTTGGTCATCACCGCGACCGGGCGGGTGAACTTGCGGTCGTAGTTCCGCAGCACCAGCCCCTCGCCGCCGTCGCGCTGGCGGAAGAACGTGTGCTCCTTGCCGCTCAGGTAGTTCAACACCTGGTCGTGCGTGTACCCGCCGCCGTTGTAGCGCACGTCCACGACGATGCCGTCCTTGTCGAAGTTGTCGGAGTAGAGCGCCCGCATGAACTTCTCCAGG
This sequence comes from Urbifossiella sp., assembly GCA_035629595.1. GTDB lineage: Bacteria > Planctomycetota > Planctomycetia > Gemmatales > Gemmataceae > Urbifossiella. Next base: position 1,665 of record DASPHQ010000753.1, read on the forward strand.
CCCGGCTCGTCCATCCCGGGGATGTGGATGTAGCCGAGCTTGCCGCCGCTCTGCTTCGCCACCGCCGCCGCGTTCGCGTCCACCCAGCGGTCGTACATCAGCTCGCTCGCCTTCTCGCGGGCCACCGGGAACAACTCGACGCGCCGCCGCGTCTTCTTGTCGGCCGGGTCGGTCGCCACGTCGATCAGCAGCCCCTCGCCGGCCTTGTTGTTCAGCAGCTGGCTCACGTTCACCTTCGGCGTCAGCTCGACGCGGTCGATGCCGACCACCACGTCGCCCGCCTTGATGCCGAGGCCGCGGCGGTCGGCGGGGCCGCGCTTCAGCACCTCGGCCACCTTCAGGCCGGGGCCGCGGTACGCCGGGTCGAACAGCAGCCCCAGGTCGGCGGTCGGCTCCTGCGTGGTCGGGAGGTTGCCGCTGATGCCGAGGTGCGAGGCGTTCAGCTCGCCGAGCATCAGGCTCACCAGCGCGTACAGGTCCTCCTTCATCACGACGTGCGGCACCAGCGCCTGGTACTTCGCCCGCACGGCGGTCCAGTCGGTCTCGTGGAACGTCGCGTCGTAAAAATTGTCCGACAGGCCGCGCCAGCTCTGGGCGAACATCTCGGCGAACTCCTCGTCGCGCTTCACGGTCAGCCGCGCCTGGAAGTTCACCCGCGGCGGGTCGGCGCTGTTCGTCGTCGGCGGCGGGAACAGGCTGCCGTGGCGGACGTAGCGCAGCTCGCCGCCGCCGGTCAGGAAGTAAATCAGGCCGCTACTCTTCTTTGCCCAGCGGATCTGCTTCGGAGCCAGGTTGCCGGTGGTGAGCCGCGTCTGGCTGCCGCCGTTGGCCGCGGCCACCCACAGGTCGTCGTCCTTGGAGCCGCCGAAGTGGCGGAACGCCACCTGAAGCCCCGTCGGCGAGATGCTCACCGTCTCGACCGCGATGCCCGCGACCTTCTCGCCGCGGAGGTGGATGTCGTCCCAGTCGATGTCGCCCGGCGCGGTCTTGGGGGCGCCGGGGGCCGCGGGCCGCTGCAGGCTCAGGACGTGCGGGACGTACGTGCCGCGGCGCTGGCCGATGAAGGCGATCTTGCCGCCGGAAGTGCTCCAGCTCACGTCGCCGTTGTAGGTGGCGTAGCGGGTCACGTTCCGCGCCTCGCCGCCGTCGGTGGGGGAGATGTACACCTCGCTGGCGAACGAGCCGTCCATCTTGGCGTACACGACGTGCTTGCCGTCCGGGCTCCACTCGAAGTCGAACACCTGCGGGGTGTCGATCATCACCTTCTGGTCGGAGCCGTCGGGCTTCATCGTCCACAGCTTGCTGGAGCGGAGGAAGCCGACGCGGTCGCCCTTCGGCGTGAACCGGGCGCCCGACTCGGCCTCCGGCGTCTTCGTCAGCTGCGTCACCTTGAACGTGTGCGCCTTGTTCAGCTCGGGGTGCTCGGGGTCGTCCGGCTCCAGCAGGTACAGGTCCTCGACGCCGCTGCGGTCGGACGCGAACAGGATGCTCTTGCCGTCCGGGCTGAACGTGACGCCGTGGTCGTAGGCGGGGTGGTCGGTGAGGCGCGTGGCCTTGTTGCCGTCGGGGAGGCGCGTCAGGAACAGCTCGCCGTGGACGACCACGACGGCGGAATCCTCTTCGGGCGAGAGCGCGAACTCGGTGGCGTCGCGGGTGAACGTGAGGGCGCGCTCGGTGTTGGCCTTGTCGTCGGCGTTCACCTCGATCGCCAGCTTGCGGGGCGGGCCGCCGCGGGTGTTCACGACGCACAGGTCGGCGCCGAGCTCGTAGACGATCCACTCGCCGTTGCCGGACACGCGGGCACGCCGCATCGTGTCGTCGGCGTGGGTGGTGAGGCGCGTCGGTGTGCCGCTCGTCGAATCCGTGGGGCGCTTCACCACGTTGGCACAGCCGCGCGGGCTCCCCTCCTCGCTCACGTAGTACAGCGTCTTGCCGTCCGGGCTCCACATCGGCGAGCCGTCCTGGCCGTCGAACGTGGTGAACCGCCGCGGGCCGGAGCCGTCGGCGTTCGCCACCCAAAGCTCGTCGTTGCTTGAGCCCCGGTAGCCGCGTCGGTACCACAGCCCCGGGCCGCGCACGAACGCCAGCTTGTCGCCGGCCGGCGACAGGTGGGCTTCCTTCCCCTCGAACAGCGTCAGTTTCCGCTCCGCGCCGCCGTCGGCCGGCACGACGTAGCACTCCGTGTTGAACGGGTACGCGGTCGAGCGGGTGGAGGCGAACACCACGCCCTTGCCGTCGGGCGTCCAGCCGGTGACGGTGTCGTGGCCGCTGTCGAAGGTGAGCCGCCGCGGCCGGCCGCCGACCGTGGGGCTCACGAACACGTCGTAGCTGCCGTGGCGGTTGGAGCTGAACGCGAGGTACTTGCCGTCCGGGCTGAACACGGGGTTGAGGTCGTGGGCCTCGTGCATCGTCACCGGCCGGGCCACGCCGCCGACGGACGGCACCGTCCAGATGTCGCCGAGGTAGCTGAACGCGACGGTCTTGCCGTCGGGCGAGATGTCGGGGGTGCGGGCGAAGCGGATCGGTTCCTGGGCGGCGGCCGCGGCCGGGAGGAGCACGGCCGCGCACAGGGCGAAGAAGGGACGCACGGGGGGTTCCTCCGAGGTGCTGTCGCGGGGGGCTTAACTGTTCACTTTACCGGACCGGCGGAGTCGAGGCAAAGCGGAAGGGCGACGCAGCTCCCGCAGCTTCCCGCTCCCGCAGGCACAACCGCTGCCGCCGCTTGCGGCGGTGCAGGCCGACGCGGGGGTTCTGAGACGCCCATGAGATCGGCGCCGATTCGGCGTGACTCGGCGGGGGTGGGAGATTAGGATCGTGATTGGAGTAGTCCGTGCGGAGGGGTCGGCCATGCGAGCGCGCTTCAGCATCGGGTTCTTCATCGTCGGCCTACTGCTGCTGACGATGGACCCGCTCGCCGGCCAGCCCGGAGGCGGCAAGGACGGCAAGCGCAGCTTCCAGTTCCAAGCCCCCGGCGGTGGCGGGTTCGGCCAGCCCGGCGTGTACGGCCAGCCCGGCGTGTACGGCCAGCCCGGCAGCACGCCGATGGCGCCCGGCGCCTTCCCCCAGCAGGGCGAGCGCACGCGCGGTTTCCAAGGCGGCGGCTT
>DASPHQ010000754.1:0-5323 GCA_035629595.1 Urbifossiella sp.
CGCTGGAAGCAGGCGCCCGCCGGGAACATCAGCGGCGTGGACGCCACCCGGCCGCCGTCTCCCGCCGACCCGTGGAACATCCGCGAGATCGTCGCCCAGGGTTTTTGCGGCTTCCACCACCACCAGGTCTCCGGCCTCACCATCGGCAACGACGGCCTGCTCTACCTCACCAGCGGCGACGACGACAACTACGTCGAAGGGTCCGACGGCAGCCGGGCGACGGTGCTGCGGACCGGGGCTGTGTTCCGCTGCCGGCCGGACGGCTCGCGGATGGAGACGTTCTCGATCGGCTACCGCAACCCGTACCGCGACCTGGCCTACGACGACGCCTTCAACTGGTTCCACGCCGACAACGACAACGAGGACGGCAGCAAGTTCATGGGCTGCCGAATCATGCACGTCCCGGAAGCGGCCGACTTCGGCTGGCGCCTCCGCTACGGCGCGCGCTGCTGCCGCCCGGACGACGCGCGGGTGTCGGTCGCCGGCGAGCTGCCGGGCACGCTGCCGCCGATGATCAAGACCGGCCGCGGCTCCCCCGCCGGGCTCCTCATCTACCACGACAGCCGCATCCCGGAGCCGTACCAGGGGCTGCTGTACTACCCGGACGTGTACCGCCGCGTGGTGCGGGCGTACCGCACGGCCAAGACCGGCTCGACGTTCCAGATCACCGGCGAGTTCGAGTTCTTCAAGAGCGACGACCCGCTGTTCCGGCCGTGCCAGATGGTCAGCGGCCCGGACGGCGCCATTTATGTCTGCGACTGGCGGACGGACTCCGGCGGCGCCGGCAAGCTGTCGGGCGACGGCGTCAACGGCCGCGTCTACCGCATCCGCTGGGCCGGCACCCCGACGACGCCGGAGCTGCCGCTGCGCGGCATGGACAGCTGGGCGAAGGTGAAGGCGCTGCCGGACGAGGGGCTCGTGGACGCCCTCGGCCTGCCGGACCTGACCGACCGCGTCGAGGCCCGCAAGGAACTCGTCCGCCGCGGCGCGAAGGCCCGCGACGCCGTGCTGGCCCGCTTCAAGGCCGACGGGATTCGCGGCGACGCCAAGCTCGTGGGGATGGGCGTGCTGTCGGCCGGGTGGAACGCCGAGGTCGAGGGCGTGTTCCGCCGCCTCCTCGGCGACGAGTCGCCGGACGTGCGCCGCCTCGCTGTGGACGGATTGGCGCTCAACGCGCCGGCGGGTGACGGCCGCACATTCGAGGTGCTGCTGGTCGCGCTCAGTGACCAGAACCCGGCGGTGCGCCGCGCCGCGGCGCTGGGGCTCGGCCGCGTCGGCGTTCCCGCCGCGGCCGACGCGCTCCTCGGCGCCTGGCGCACCGACGAGCAGGCCGACGTGTACCTCCGCGACGCCCACGTCCGCGGCGTCGAACGGCTCGGCAAGGCCGGCGTGGACGCGCTGATGTCGCTGGCCCAGAGCGGCGACGCGGAGTTCAAGGCGGCCGCCGAAATCTTCCTGACGCTGCGGTCGCGCGAGGCCGCGGACGTGCTGCCGCAGCTGCTGGCGAACCCGCACTGCACGCCGGCGCAGCGCGAGGCGCTGGTCCGCTCCTACACCAACTACCAGCTCGACCCGCCGGTGTCGCTCGACCCGCTCGCCGACTACTTCCGCCGCCGCGAGGAGCTTCCGCCGGTCGTGGCCGCGGCCGCGGAGGTGTTCGCCGCGTCCGACGGGAACCTGTCGGCGAAGGGGCGCGACTTCGTCGCCGGGCTGCTGGATCACGCCGCCCCGACGGTCCGCACCGCGGCGGTGAACGCCGTCGAGGCGACGCGGCTCGTCACGGCGGCGCCGAAGCTGATCGAGGCGCTCGCGCAGGCCGACCGCGCCCCGGCCGAGCGCGTGGCGCTGGTGAAGGCGCTGCGGGTGCTCGGGTCGAAGGACGCCGTCGTGCCGATGACCAACATTCTCACCGGGGCCAACCCGCCGGCGCTGAAGCTCGAAGCGCTCCGCACCCTGGCGGCGCTCGACGCCAAGGCCGCGCAGTTCGTCGCCGAGCCGATGCTCGACCAGCTGGACCCGACCCTCCAGACGGAGGCCGTCATCCTCCTCGGGGCGACGAAGGCGGGGGCCAAGCTGGTCGGCGAGCGCTACCTCGCCAAGCGGCTGCCGCGCGAGCTGTTCCCGCAGGTGTCCGACGCGCTGCGGAGGTTCACGGCCGACGACCCGGTCATCGCCAAGCTGCAAGCCGACGTGCTCCGCGGCGGGCTGCTGCTGTCGCTGGAGCCGGCCCAGGTCGAGCGCATCCGGGCGCTGGTCGCCACCCGCGGCAGCGCCGCCCGCGGGCGCGAACTGTTCCTCAACACGCGGCTGCTGAACTGTGCGACGTGTCACCGCGTGGAGGGCGTCGGCGGCGCCACCGGCCCGGACCTGACGCGCATCTGGGACACGCACACGCTCGAAAAGATTCTCGAAGCCATCGCCGACCCCAGCAAGGAGATCAAGGAGGGCTTCCAGTCGTACCTCGTGACCAGCCTCGACGGCCGGACGTACAGCGGGCTGAAGGTGTCGGAGACGGCCACCGAGCTGGTGCTGCGCGACGCCAACGGCCGCGACCTGCGGCTGGCGAAGAGCGATCTCGAAACTGTCACCCCGTCGCGGCTGTCGCTGATGCCCGACAACACCGTTGCGCCGCTGACGTTCGACCAGCTCATCGACCTGCTGGCGTTCCTGAAGAACCGGCCCGAACAGGAACTCCTCCGCGGCGTCGCCGTGGAGGGCTCGGTCGTCACCGGCTTCTCGGCGAACCTGGGCGTGGCGCGGGCCGAGGTCGCGGCCGACCCGGCGTCGAAGGCGGCGAAGTGGGAGCCGGCCCGCGCCGAGGCGAGCGGGCTGTTCGACCTGAAGAACGTCTTTCCCACCACCGCCCCGGCCGGCGTTTATGTCCGCACCTTCGTCTACTCGCCGAAGGACCAGTCGGTGACGGGGATCGTGCTGGCCGACGACCCGGTGCGCGTGTGGGTCGGGGAAGTGTCCGCGTTCGACCGGCCGGGGGCGCCGGTCGCTGCGGTCGAGGAGACGTTCCCGGTCGTGCTCAAGACGGGCTGGAACGCGGTGCTCGTGAAGGTCGGCAACGGCGGCCGCGGGCACCGGCTCGGGCTGCGCTTCTCGGGCGACGGCGTCCGCACCGCGGGGCTGCCGCAGTAGACGCGCGAAAGCCCGGGGACGGCCGTCCCCGGGCTTTCGGTGCGTCAGATGATGCCGCCGTGGATGCGCTCGGGCGTCAGGTGGCTCGGCTGGTCGTTGAACCAGAACCGCCGCCACTCGCCGCCGATCTGGCGGAGGTCTTCCGAGTTGTACAGCAGCTGCTGCATGCGCACGTTCGGGTCGCTGCTGTACTGGTTCAGGAGGCAGCCGCTGTTGGCCGTCAGGCCGACCACCGCGACAGCCCCGAGGATCAACTTGCGGACCATGACCCCGCCTCCGTTCCCGGACTAATTCCCCGCCGGTACGGCACCGTCCCCCAACCGTGCCGCCCGGCCGACCCACGTCCGGGTCACAACCGTATCATCGGCAGCGGTCGGAACGGTCTTGAGTCTTACGCCGAATTTTCAACCCCGGCACGTGGAAAGCCCGGGGACGGCCGTCCCCGGGCTTCGCCCGCTGTGCGCACCCACGGTCAGGCGCAGCCCCTCCTCGAAACTCACGGCCGGCTCGTAACCCAGGTCCAGGCGCGTCCGGCTGATGTCGGCGCGGGAGAACTTCACGTCGCCGGCACGTGGGGCACCGTAACTCGGCTGCAAGTCCTTTCCCAGCACGTAGTTTAGCGCCGCCACCAACTCTCGCACCGACACCGTCCGCCCGGTGCCGACGTTGTAGACGTTGCCGCTCACCTCGGGAGCCTCCGCGGCCTTCATCAGCGCCTGCACCGCGTTCGCCACGTAAGTGAAGTCGCGCGACTGCGTTCCGTCGCCGTGGACGGTCGGCGTCTCGCCCCGGCTCATGGCGGCGGTGAACAGCGCGATCACGCCCGAGTACGGGCTGTCGGAACGCTGGCGGGGGCCGAAGATGTTGAAAAAGCGGAGGCGGACCGTCTCCAGACCGTAGGTGTGGGCGAACGCCTGGCAGTACAACTCGCCGGCGAGCTTGGCGGCTGCGTAGGGCGAACGCGCCGCGACCGCCTGGTCCTCGCGCTGGCCGTCGTCGCCGGTCGAGCCGCCGTAGGCGCTGGAACTCGCGGCGTACACCACGCGGCGAACCCCGGCGCGGCGGGCGGCGTCCAGGAGGTTCAGGGTGCCCGTGGCGCAGGCGGCGTGCGACACGGCCGGCGTCTCCACGCTGCGGGCCACCGACGCCAGCGCCCCGAGGTGGTACACCACGCCGGCCCCCTGGGCGGCACGCGCCACGGCCGCGGGGTCGGTCAGGCTCCCTTCGAGGATTTCGACGCGGTCGCCGAGGTGCGCGAGGTTCGAGCGCAATCCGGTGCTGAAGTCGTCGAATACCCGGACCGGGCGGCCCGTCTTGAGGAGGGCGTCGACGAGGTGGGAGCCGATGAAGCCGGCGCCGCCGGTGACCAGGGAAAGCTCGTCCACGCGGGCCGCCTCCGTGCGGGAATGGGAAGGGAAGTGTAGCTGGGGTGTCGCACCGCCGCAAGCGGCGGCGGGACGTGATGGTAAAAATCCGAACGCGGGTTTGACAGCGCCGAGGTTCTCGGTCAGCATGAAGCCCAACCAGGAGTTCGCCCACGGCGGGGGCGTCAGGAGGAACGCCCCGCCGCCACCATGACGGTTCGCCCGCGGTGGAACCATGACCACGCCCGCCAGCCCCTCCGGCCTGTCCGTCGACGGCGAGTTCCTCGCACCCGACGACCTCTCCCCGGCCGCCGCCACCTTCCCGCTCGGCCCCGCCACGGCGGCCATCCCCACGTCCCCCACGACGCCGGACACCGGCGTCCGCTACCACGCCCACGCCGAGATCGCCCGCGGGGCGATGGGGGCCGTCTTCCGCGGCCGCGACACCCTGTTCGGCCGCCCCGTCGCCATCAAACTGCTGCTGGACGAGCACCTCCACCGCGCCGAGCTCCGCTGGCGGTTCGCGGAGGAGGTGCGCATCACCGCGGCGCTGCAGCACCCGTCGGTGGTGCCGGTGTACGACTCGGGGACGTGTACCCGCGGCCGGCCGTTCTACGTGATGCGGCTGATCCGCGGCGAAACTCTTGATGACGCCATCTGCCGCTATCACAACACCCCCCTCTCGCACTCCAAAACCGCCGCTCACTCCATCGAGTTCCGCGACCTCCTCGGCCGGTTCGTGACGGCGTGCCAGACACTCGCCTACGCCCACAACCGCGGCGTCCTCCATCGCGACATCAAGCCGCAGAACGTGA
>DASPHQ010000755.1:0-2270 GCA_035629595.1 Urbifossiella sp.
ACTCGAACCGCAGCGCCCGGACCGGGTGGAGGCGCGCCGCGCGCCACGCCGGCAGGAGGCTGAACACCACCGCCGTCACCACCGCCCCGGCGTTGATCAGCAGCACCACGCCGGTGTCCACGTTCGTCGGGATTTCCTTGAAGTAGTAGATGTCCCGCGGGAACACCGCCGTGCCCGTCACCTTCGACAGCCCGGCCTCGATCTCGTTGATGTTCCGCGTGAACCACAGCCCCATCACCGTGCCGAGCCCGGCCCCGACGCCGCCCAGGAGCAGGCCGTAGCCGAGGAAGATCGACAGCACCCCGCCGCTGCTGGCGCCGAGCGACTTCAGCACGCCGATGTCGCGGAACTTCTCCGACACGATCATCGTGAAGATGGCCAGGATGCTGAACCCCGCGACGCCGACGATCATGAACAGCAGGATGTTCAGGATGCCGCGCTCCACGTCGATGGCGGTCAGGAGCGGCCCCTGGTTCTGCTCCCAGGTGGCGACGCGGTTGCCGTCGCGCGGCGGGAACAGCCGCTCCAGTTCGGCCGTCACCGCCGCCTTGTCGCGGTCGTAGTTCTTCAACTTGATCTGCAGCGCGGTGCAGCGGTCGCCCATGCCGCGGATGCGCTGCAGCTGCTCGAGCGGCACGAACACGAAGTTCGAGTCGTACTCGCTCATCTCGGTCTTCACGTAGTCGGCGACGACGAAGCTCCCCCACACCGGCTTCAGCTCGGCGCCGCCGGCGGTCATGATCGTCACCGCGTCGCCGGGGCGGAGGATCGCCTCCTCCTTCATCACGCCCCCCTCGGTGAAGCGGACGTGGGCGATGCTGTACCCGAGGACGGTGCCGTACACCGGCGGCTCCGGCCGCTTCTCGTCGCCGAATAGGTTCGCCGGCGGCAGCGCCATCGGGTCCGGCACGAGCGGCGCCGGCACGTCGAGCCCCTTGTCGCGCTCGGCCCGGACGCGCTCCAGGTGGGCGGCGTGCTCGCGGTTCCGCTTGAGCTGCGCTTCCGCCTCGGGGGTCAGCGCGAACGACGGGTTCGGGTTGTCCTTCTGGCCGACGAGGTACTCGGCGAACCCGCCGACGGCGGCCCGGCTGGCGGGGTCCACGCCCATGAGGCGGACCGGCTTCATGCTCGGGGCGCCGTTCGGGTACGTGAACTGGAGGATGGCGAACACCTCGACCGTCGGGCTGATCGCCGCAATCTTGTCGCCGACCGGGCTGTGCAGGATGGCCTGCCGCAGCTCGGCCGGGGTGGCGGGGAAGCCGTCGGCGCGCTCGGTGTCCACGACCACGTCGGAGATGTTGCCGTGGAGGCGGTCGCGGAGCTTCGTGCTGAACCCGCTCATGACGGCGTTGACGACGATGAGCGTGGCGACGCCGAGCATGACGCTGACGATGCAGACGAACGCGAGGTAGCGGGTGCGGAGGTAGCGGGAGCAGAGGAGGAGCTTGTACACGGGTTCCTTCCCGGGGCGGGTGCCGGCCGTTCGCTTGTATCACGCCGCGGGGGCCGGCTCAAGGGGAAGTAGGGGACCGGGGGAACCCGGGCGCCACGAAGACCAGATACGCGACCGCCGCGACCACCGCCGCGTGCAGCACGACAGTGCCCCAGAACACCACCCGGAAGCGGACCTTCTGCGTCTTGTGCCGGAACCGCCGCTGGGCGTAGAGCGCGCCGGGCCAGCCGCCGGCGAGGGCGAGCAGGTGGAGGGTCCGTTCGGGAATGCGCCGCGCGTCGGTGCCGGCCCGCCGCTTGTCGACCGCGTAGGCGACGACGGCGGCGGTGCTGGCGGCCGCGACGAGGAGGAGGTAGGCGGCGAGGGCGGTCGGCACGGCGTCACCCCGCGGTCAGAAGTACAGGCCGACACCGACGCCGACACCCGGCTTGAAGTTGGAGAACGGGGAGTGCTCGAACCCCGGCGGGAACGGCACCCAATCGGCCCAGAAGTCCGGCACTGCTCCCTCGATCTGCCCCCACTCGTCGCCGTACCAGCCGGTGCGGACGGCCCGCACCGCCAGCTCGCCCAGACCCTTCGGAGCCTTCGGGGCGGGCACCACGACCAGGCAGTCGTCGATGAGGTCGAAGACGGGGGGCCGGAGCGTGAGCTGGGCCAGGACAGTGCTCACTGGTGCGGCCGCGGCGGGTTCGTCGTCTCCCGCGGCCGGCGGGATGGGCGGCACGTCGCCAGCCGGCGGCGCGGGGGCGGCGGGTTCCTCGTATCCGACAGCAGTGAGCACCGGGGCGGCGGGCCCGGCGGCGGTGGGGGTGGGCGG
>DASPHQ010000756.1:0-4293 GCA_035629595.1 Urbifossiella sp.
GCGCCCGGACGGCGACCACGGACTCGGACAGCGCCCAGCTGCTCTTCCCCCACGTGTTCAGCGACGCCGACGTGTACTCGGCGTGCGGCCGCGCCTTCTTCCAGTCCTTCGAGGCCGGGTCGTGGCCGGGGTTGGCGACGCGCTCCTTGCGCCCCTCGATGACCAGCAGCCCGCCCTTGCAGGTCGCGTTCTGCGGCTGATACCACTGCAGCTCCTCGTTGCGCTGGAAGCCGCGCTCGAAGTTCCACTTCGCCGCGTCGGGCGGGCCGTCGGCGTCGAACTCGTCGCTCCAGACGAGGTCGTACCCGGGGAACGCCGCGACGGTGGTCGAGGGGCGGGTGGGGTTGTCGGGCGGGGTGGCGGCCTTCGGCTGCCCCGCGAGGGGCGCCTCCGGGCCGGCGAGGGCGGCGAGCGCCGCGAGGACGGCGGCGCACGGCCCGAGGCGGGCGACTCGACGAGGCATCCTCCACCTCCGGGGTGTGTGGCGGGTCAGCCGCCCGGCGGGACTTCGTGGACGTCGTGCAGGACGCCGGCGGGGACGCACACGACGAGCACCTTGAGGTCGCCCCAGGCGCGGTGCCGCACCCCGCGCGGGACGTACACCACCACGCCCTCGTGCAGTTCGACCTCCGCGTCGTCGAGGGTCATGCGACCGCGGCCGCCGAGGACGTAGTAGAACTCGTCGGTCCGCTCGTGGTAGTGGAGTTTGGCGTCGGTGATCTCGAGGTGGTGGACCTCGCCGGCGGCGCCGTGGGCCTCCTCGATGAGCGGCCGAATCTGGCCGCACGTCTCGGCCCACGGCGCCACCTCGGACAGCTCCCGGCGGATGTACGGGGTGGTGGACGGCATGTGCGGCTTGCTCCCGGGTTGACGTGCGGCTGACACCTTAACCGGTCTTGTTCTTCTCGTCGAACAGCTTCGGCTCCCACAGTTCCAGCTTGTTCCCGTCCGGGTCGATGACCCACGCGAACTTGCCGTTCTCGTGCGCCTCCGGGCCTTTGTGAACCTCGACCCCGGCCGCCCGGAGGTTGGCGAGGAGGCCGTCGAGGTCGTCGACGCGGTAGTTGATCATGAAGGGGGCGTCGCTGGGCGCGAACCACTTGGTGTCCGGCTTGGCGACGGTCCAGACGGTGAGACCCTTGTCCTCGGCGTGGTCGTCGGGCCACCGCAGGACGCTGCCGCCCCACGGCTCGAGCGGCAGCCCGAGGTGCGTCTGGTACCACGCGGCGAGCGCGGCGGGGTCGCCCTTGCTCTTGAAGAACACGCCGCCGATGCCGGTGATCTTCGCCATGGAACCCCCTGACGGTAAGAGAAGCTCTCCGCCGAACAGCTACCTCAGCAGCCGCGGCCGCTGGTGCCTATGGGTTCGTTGTCTCTTGCGGGGCCGCGGCCTGCTGCGGCGCGGGGGTTTGGTCGCGCCCTCACCGGGCGAGCATCACCGCCTCAGCACCGCGCCGGTGACCCGGCCGTCCGGGGTCTCCAGGTGGACTGCCATCTGGGCAAAGTCCGGGTGCCCGCGGAGTTCGATCGGGGCCACCGGCCGGCCGGCCGGGTCGATGTGCGACACGACCGTAGCTTCGTCCCGGTTGGCCCCCAGGGTACACGTGAGGCCGATCAGCCGGTACGGCCCCGGGAGTTCGGGCTGCCGGTGCATCTTCCAGTCAGGGGAGAACCCACCGCGGGCGATCGCCGACGCGAGGTCGGTGAACGGGACCGACGTGGGAGGGTCTGGGGTCTCGCGCCGAGGCACTATGTGATTGGCGAGCAGAACGAAGAGGCCCGACGGCAGCACGGCGGCTAGAAGCGAGTACCCGACAATCGGCCATGCCCCTCTCACCGAAGTTCTCCGGGGCTAAACCAGTGTGGACTGACTGACGCCGGACGGTCTAACGCGCCCGCCGCCGGTCGTCACTTTCGATCCTGTTGGGTCGCATGGTAACGCCTCCCCGAGCGGATCGCAACGGGCCGCGCTACAACGGTTTTCAGGCCGAAGGCCTGACAGCCCTCAGCCCAGGGCAACGCCCTGGGTTCGCGGCGCGAATCACCCCGCAGGCTGAAGGCCTGCCAGCCGGCTGGCAGGCCTTCAGCCTGCGGGGTGGTTGGATGTGCCGACACAGGGCGGCGCGGCTTCGCCGCTTGCCCTGGGCTGAGGGCTGTCAGGCCTTCGGCCTGAAAACCAGCGGCGCGCGTCGGCCGCGTCACGGGTGCGGCACCATCCGCGTGAACGGCGGGACGAACGCCTGCAGCGCCGTCAGCGCCCCCACCACGCTCGCCAAAAAGACGCTGTGCCAGATCACCGCCTTGAAGATGTCCGCCTCGCGGCCCAGCTGGTTCGTCCCCGCCGTCGCCACGCAGATGCTCTGCGCGTCGATCATTTTGCCCATCACCCCGCCCGTGCTGTTCGCCGTACACACCAGCACCTGCGTCTGCTCCAGCGTCAGGTTCGACAGCGCCGCCGGGTGGGCGTTGAACACCTCCGTCGCCGTGATCTTCTGCAGGCTGCCGAACAGCGCGTTGCTGCCGGCGTCGGTGCCGGTCAGGAACACCCCCAGCCAGCCCAGCATCGCCGCGAAGAACGGGTACAGCACCCCCGTTTCCGCGAACGCCACCCCGAGCGTCGCGTCCACGCCGGCGTACTTCGTCACGTAGCTCAGGCCCAGCATCAAGGCGATGGTCGGGATCGGAATCTTCATCTGCACCGCCGTCTTGCGGAACACGCCGGCCACCTGCCGACCGTTCATCCGCAGGAACGCCATCGACGCCAGCGCCGCCAGGAACACCGCCGAGCCGGGGGCGGTCACCCACGGGAGCTTGAACACCGCCGCCTCCTTGCGGGCGTCGCCCACCGCCCCCGGCGGCAGCAGCCGGTCGGCGCGCTCCACCTGCTTGTGCAGCGTCGGCACCTCGAACTCGTAGAAGGTGCGCAGCGGGCCGACCTCGAGCGCCCGCTTGGCGTCCGTCTCCGCCCCGCGGATCACGCCGGCCCCGGCCAGGAACGCGGCCATCACCAGGAACGGCGACCACGCCACCGCGACGCTCCGCGCCGTCAGCGCGATCTCGGCGTGCGGGTTGCGGAACGACGAATCCAGCAGCCGGCGGGCTTCCTCCCGGGCCGCCTCGGCGTGCGGGTCGTCGGTCGGCGGCGCCTCCGCCGGCTTCCGGATCGCGCCGGCCCCCTCCGCCGGGAACCGCCACTCGTCCTTCGGCTTCCACACGAACCTCAGGAACAGCGCCAGCGTGACGAGCGAGAACAGGCCGCCGCCGATGTCGGTCAGCGGCCAGATGTACACGCCCGGCACCCACGTGTGGAACGTGGCGAACACGTACTGGAACGCCGCGAACGACCCGCCGCCGACCAGGAGCGCCGGCCACACCGCGAACGTGTCGCGCCACCCGCACATGCACCGCACCATGTACAGCGGCACCAGGCACGACAGGATCGGCAGCTGGTGGCCGCACATCACGCTCACCGTCGCCGGGTCGATGCCGGTGACGTTCCCCAGCGTGAGGATCGGTACGCCGAGGCCGCCGTAACACACCGGCGACGTGTTGGCGATGAGGCACAGCACCGCGGCCTTGAACGGCGGCACCCCCAAACCGACCAGCATCGCGCCGCAGATCGCCACGGGAGAACCGGCCCCGGCGGCGCCCTCCATGAAGGCGCCGAACGCGAAGCCGATGAGGACCGCCTGCACGCGGGCGTCGCCGCTGAGGCCGCCGATGCTGCGGCGGATCACGGCGAACTGGCCGGTTTCGACCGTCACGTTGTACAGGAGCATCGCCGCGAACACGGTCCAGCCGATCGGCATGAGCCCGAACGCGGCCCCGTACACGAACGCCCACGACGCCTGATCGACCGGCATGTGGTAGACGGCTGCCGCGATGAGGATCGCGGTCGCGGCGCCGGCGAGTCCGGCCCAGCTGGCGAGCCAGCGGCGGCCGACCAGCAGGTAGAACAGGACCAGCACCGGCAGCGCCGCCACGACCGTGGACAGCGGCTGGTTGCCGAGCGGGTTCAGTTCCTGGACGTAGGCGAACAGCATGGAGAGGTGCCTCGCGGCGGCTGGGTCGATCCGGCGATGCTACGGCCGGTCGCGGGCGAGTGCAAGGAGACGATGAGACAGGGCTCGGGGCTTTCAGCCCGGAGGGCGTCGGCGTGTAGCCCGGGGTGGACAACCTATTGCAAACGTGGGAGGGGGTTGTCTCTAAACGACTTAGGGAATCAGGGGATAGGTGCTGCGGGCGGATCGTCCGACTTGGGTCGATCTAAAACCCGCCTGACAGGCCCAAACC
>DASPHQ010000757.1:0-2070 GCA_035629595.1 Urbifossiella sp.
GCTCGTGTCCCGCCCGCCGCGGCTCAGCTCGTACACCCCGGGTTTGTCGAGCGTTTCGCCGGCGGCGATGCGGCACACGGCGCGCTTCACACGGGCGGCGGCGAGTAACCCGGCGACGCACGCCGGGCACGCCAGTGCATAAGTCTTCAGTTCGTCAGTCAGCCCGTCCGACCAGTGGGCCGCGACCTTGAACGCCGCCTCCGCCGGGCACCCCGGGGCGGAGCAGCGGACGGGGTACGGCGGCATCGGCATCGGCGGCTCAGTAGTTCAGCTGGAACTGGAGGCGGAACACGCCGCCGTCGAAGTTGCGGTACGAGGTCACGCCGGCCTGGTTGATCGCGTTCAGGTTCACGCCGTCCACGATGCTGTACTCGGCGACCAACTCCATCTCCTTGCGAATCTGCCACTCCACGCCGATGTCCCACTGGTCGTGCGTGCCGTAGGGGGCGTTGGCGATCGACCGGTAGCCGCCCTGGTAGTACTGCCACCGGCAGTACGGCGTGAAGATGCCGTAGTCGCAGGTGTCGATCTTGCACATCACCATCGCGTAGCCGCCCTGGAGCCAGCGCGTCTCGACGGCCGTCTGCGCGTCGTTGAGGCCCGGCCCCTCGCCCCAGTTCCACTCCGACTGGAAGCCGAACGGCTGCGGGTAGTACACGAACGTCGTGGCGACCCGCTGGTCGCGGTGCCCGGCGTTGCCGCCGGTCCCGGCCGGGGTGATCGCGTTCCCGCGGCCGAGCGGGCGGATGGCGCTCCCCTGCACCACATACTCGCCGGTGTACCCCTGGACGCTCGCCTCGACCACCTGCCCGCTCTCGAGCCGCACCGGCCACGTCACCCGGGCGACCGTGTGGACGTTCTGGTTCTGTTCGAACTGCGCCCCGCCCTGCCCGTTGTACACGCCGAGCCCGAAGATGCCGTAGTTGCCGCTCCCCTTGAGCCCGCCGTCCACCAGGTCGCGGAAGAGCTTCTGCTTGTCCTCGGGCGTCCAGTAGTAGAACACCCCTAGGTCGCGCTCATTCGGGCTGACGGCGGAGTTGATCGGGTCGGTCCGGTCGAGCGGCACACGGTTGCCGCTCGACTGTAGGTTCTCCCACCCGAACGGCACCTTCGACAGGCCTAGCCGGAGGCGGTGGACCTTGTCCGCGTCGAGGTACCAGTCGGCGTAGGCGTCGCGGAGTTGGCCGAACAGCGTACCAGTCGTCGACCCCGGTGTCGCGATCGCGAAATCGGGCTGGATGTAGACACCCAGGTACTCGGACACATCCCCGTAAAAGGTCAGTCGCACCCGGCGGAGTGAAAAGTTCTCGGCGCGCCCGTTCACTGATGCGTCGCCGAACAAGTTGGGGTCGGCGCTCAGCGGCTCCTGGTCGGCCGTCCGCGTGAACCGGACCTGCGTGTACCCTCGGATGGCGAGCTTGTCGTACCACTTCGTCTTCGACTTCCCGGACGGGTGCAGCGAGTCAAACAGCGACTTCAGGCCGTAGTCGTCGTCCTCGTGCAGCGAATCCGTCAGACTCTTTTCGCCCTTCGACCCGCCCTCGTCTTTCTTACCGCCCTCGGCCTTCGGCCCGTCCGTCGCTTTCGGCTGCGCGGGGGTGTCCGGCACGACCGCGGGCGCGACGACCGGAGGTGTGGCCGGGGTTAGCTCCAACGCCGGGAGATGCACCCCGGGAGTCTGGGCAAAGCCGGGGCTTCCGGCGAACAGGCAAACGGCGGCAACCCAGGTGCCGAGGCGGGGGCGTGGGAATGGCAAGTAACGGCCCTTTCCGGGTCGGGTCTTGCCGGTGGTATCGATTAGGAGGGGGGGCGAACTTGACTGACCCGGGCGAAACACCAAATCTTCACACGGTCGGCGGGCTTAGTTCGACGGGTGCGGGAGCGGCTGACCGGTCAGTTCCGCCAGGCCGTTGAGCGCGGCCTTCAACTCGGCTTCCTTCTTGTTCCGCCCCCACGCCGGGGGGAACTGGTGGCCGTCGGCCGCGGCCGCCACCTTGAAGCACTTGCAGTTGTCCGGCCCCTGCTCGTCCAGCAGGTAGTATCGCGGCGCCTCGCCGTAGCGGGTCTGCA
>DASPHQ010000758.1:0-4496 GCA_035629595.1 Urbifossiella sp.
ACGCGCACCCGCGTCGACGACCTGCGCGACCGGTTCAAGACGGCGAGCGGCGACGCCAAGCAGGCGACCGCCGAGGCCGCGCGGCTCCGCGCGTCGTGCGACAGCTCGTACTACCCGCTGCCGCCGGAGTACAAGCAGAAGATCGGCCCCACCCTACCCGCCGACTGGACGACGACGACGTACCCCGACCGCGTCGCGGTCACGGCGCTGGAGCAGGAGGGGAAGGGGGCCGACGCCGCGAAGCGGCAGCTCCGCGCGGCGCAGGACGCGGCGAACGCGGCGCGCACCGTTCGCGCCAAGCTCGACTCGGCGCGCGACCGACTCGCCGCGGTGCGGGCGGCGCTCCCGGCCGGCGACCCGGCGGCGCTGCGGCAGGAACACGCCGCCGGACAGGCCGACGAGCAGGCCGTCGGCAACCAGCTCAAGGGCGTCAAGGCGAGCATCACCGCCGCAGAAACCGAAGTCGAACGCTTCCAGCGCCAGCTCTCCGCCGCCGACAACGACCTCACCGCGCTCACCGGCAGTCTCCAGACGGAGGAGGTGACGCGGAAGCACAGCCAGGAGGCGATCGACCGGGCGCTCAAACACCTTCCCGCGGAGTGGCGCGACCGCGCCACCGCCGCCGGTATGGGCGAGCGCGCCGCGTGGACCGAGGAACAGGAAGCGCTGACCGCCGCGGACACCGAAGGGAAGTTCACGAAGCTCCAGGCCGCCCGCGGCGGGCTTGTCTCGCTCCGCGCGGAGATCACCACGCTGGAGGCCGAGGCGAACGCCTTCCCGCCCGAGGCCCGCCGCCACCCGGACGAGGTGAAGGCCGAGGTCGCCGCCGCCCGCACGTCCGCCGACGGCGCCGCCCGCGACCTGCTGACGGCGCAGCGCGACCACGCCGGCCTCGAAGACCTGCGCCGCCGCCGCGGCGAGCTGGCCGACCAGCACAAGGACGCCGACCTGGGCCACGCCCGCACGAAGGCGCTGGCGGAACTCCTCGGCCGCGACCGGCTGCAGCGGCACCTCGTCCGCAAGGCGGAGCGGCAGATCGTGGACTACGCCAACGCCGTGCTCGACCGCCTCAGCGGCGGCCAGCTGTTCCTCCGCCTCGTCGGCACCGAGGACGGCAGCGGCGCGGACAAGGCGCTCGACCTGGAGTGTGCCAACCGGGTGGCCGGCGGGTCGCCGATCAACGTGGCGTTTCTGAGCGGCAGCCAGAAGTTTCGGGTGGCGGTGGCGCTCGCGCTGGGGATCGGCCAGTACGCCGGACGGCAGCACCGGCCGATCGAGAGCGTCATCATCGACGAGGGCTTCGGCTGTCTCGACCGCGCCGGCCGGCAGGTGATGATCCAGGAGTTGCAGAACCTCCGCGGACACCTGCACTGCATCCTGCTGGTGAGCCACCAGGAGGAGTTCGCGGACGCCTTCCCCGACGGCTACCGCTTCGAGCTACAGGACGGCTCCACGAAGGTGACACGGCTGGCACGCTGAAGGGTGCTGGCGAGCCGACCGCCGTTTCGTGCGCTACTGGCCGCCCCGCCACGTTTCCGTGCATGAAATGCCTCGCCATTCCCCATTTTTCACAAATTCCACACGTTTTTCGGCCCCCTGTCGGACACGATTTCCTGCCGTAACACCGCACCCGGGTGAAAGTTCCGTCGAAACGCGAATTCCTAAGTCCCGACGGGCACCGCACTTGCCTTGTTGACAGTGACTCGAAAGGGTGGGTAAGCTCGTTGGAAGTTGGATCGGTCACAGCGTTCGAGGCACGACTCGCACCGCCCGCCTCGAACGCGCCGCCCGCCGGTTCCGACTGTTCGTACCCCGTCTGTTGATTTCCGGTCCCATCTCGCTTCCGGAGGGTGTCATGCTCGCGCGTCGTCCCCGGTCCGCGTTCACGCTCATCGAGCTGCTGGTCGTCATCGCCATCATCGCCATCCTGATCGGTCTACTGCTCCCGGCCGTGCAGAAGGTCCGCGAGTCCGCGGCGCGGATCCAGTGCGTCAACCACCTGAAGCAGCAGGGGCTCGCCCTCCACAACTACCACGACGCCAACGGCCGCTTCCCGGCGACGCACAACATCGGCAAGACGTGGTACACGAGCTACGTCCGGCAGGCGCCCGCGGCCGGCATGAACGCCGCCACCGGGTACCCGAGCGAGGGGCCGTTCTACAGCTGGGCCACGCTCTGCGCCCCGTACATGGAACTGGGGAACGTGGTGAACGCGTTCAATCGGAATGCCTGGCCGTGGTGGCAGTACGTCGGCGGCGGCCCGGCCGTGCAGTCGAACACGATCAACGCCCTGCCGGCGAAGGTGATGAAGTGCCCGTCTGACCCGCGCAGCGCGCTCACCTTCATCGACTCGCCGACCTACAAGCAGGGGGGCGACGCGGCCCTCACCGACTACCTCGCCGTCCACGGGTGGAACCAGTTCGCCGAGGCCCGCGGGCAGAACGGCATCCTGTTCGTCAACTCCGGCACGCGGATGACGACCATCAGCGACGGCACCAGCAACACCCTCCTGGTCGGCGAGCGGCCGCCGTCGAACACGCTCGTCTACGGCTGGATGTGGGCCGGCTCCGGCAACGCCCCGTACTTCGGCACCACCGACGTGACGCTCGGCGTCCGCGAGATCGTGCCGCCGAGCGGCGACTGCTCCGGGGCGGCTGCCGGCTGCCCGTCGCCGGGAATGATGAACCAGAACCCGACGAGCTTCACCCGCGACTTCTACCGGCCCGGCTCCCTGGACGACCCGCAGGACTTGCACCGGTTCCACTTCTGGAGCCTCCACACCGGCGGCGGCGTGTGGCTGATGGGCGACGGCAGCGTGCGGTTCATCACCTACGCGGCCGGGACCGCGTCGATGGGGACGGTCAACGGCATCACCAACTTCACCGTGCTGGAGGCTATGGCCAGCCGCGACGGCGGCGAGTCGTACACGCTGAACTGATCGTCACCTGAAGCCCGGGGACGGCCGTCACCCGGGCTTTCGCCCGTCGAGCCCAGCGAGGTTCCCCCATGCGCCGCTTCCCGCGTCTGTTCCTCGCCGCGGTGTTCGCCCTCCCCGTCGCCGTCGGCGGGTGCGGAAACTCCGAATCGAAGACGAACCCCGAACTGAAGGTGCCCGACGTGCCCGCCGGCGGCCGGAGCCAGCCGATGGACAAGGGCGTGAAGAAAACCTGACCCGGCACGGGGGTTGCGGTTCCTTCGGGCGTGGTATCGCCCGGAGGCAACACGATGAGCAAGAAGCACCACGGCGGCCCGGCCCCCGTTCCGCCCGGCAATCAGCCGAAGCTGGGTCCGACGGGCACCCCGGCCGGCGACGAGCCCGACACGATGGCCACCGACGGCGGGGCCGCGTTCAACGACCAGGATCCGGAGCGGCGGCTCGGCGGGTACACGACCGCCGGCGAGCACTCCCGGGTGCAGCCGGGGGCGCTCAACGACGGCGGCAGCGGCAGCCGCAAGGGGTGATAACCCTGAAAGCCCACCCGTGGCAACGGGTGGGACGCGACCTCACGCCCCCCGGTCCGCGGGGGGCTTCCTCTTGCGCTTCGCGTCCGGCTCCGCCGCGGGGAAGCACACCTCCATCATAGAGAAGTCGTCGGCCAGCGTGTCCGAGCCGCTGAGCGCCCGCGAGTGCTGCAACTGCACCTCGATCATGTCGTCGCGGCCGACCAGACCGCCGAGGTAGCCGAGGAACTCCTCGAACGGCCACATCTGCCCGGTCGCGGCCACGTCGATCTCGAACACCCCGTCGCTGAACACCACGAGCCGGGCGTCCACCGGCACCGGCACCGTGCGATTGTCGTAGGGCATCCCCGGCATCATCCCGGCCGCGGGGCCGTCGGCCAGCAGCTGTTCGACCTGCCCCGCGTGCCACAGCAGGGCCGGCGGGTGGCCGGCGTTGCAGTACGTGAGCGTGCGGTCGGCCGGGCGGTAGACGCCGTACCAGAGGGTGAAGTACTTGCCGTCCTGCCGGTCCATCGGGAACGACTCGTTCAGCTTCGACACGACCGCCGCCGGGTCGCGGAGGTTGGTGTCCGGCAGCGACTTCGCCATGAGGAGGTTGCCGACCGACACCGCCAGCAGCGCCGAGCCGACGCCGTGACCGCTGACGTCGAGGAGGAAGATGGCGAAGTGGTCGGCGTCGAGCCAGTGGTGGCCGAACATGTCGCCGGCGAGCTGGGTGGACGGCACGAACCACCAGTCGATCCGCACCGGGCCCGACGCCAGCTTCGGCGGCAGGAGCGACTGCACGTACCGCGCCGCCTGCCGCAGCTCGGCCGCGAGTTCCTTCTGGCTCTCCGCGAGGCGGTGGTACGCCTCGTTCCGCTCCAGCAGGGCCGTGTAGCCGCGGGAGTGGTACTTCACCCGGGCGACGACTTCGAGCTTGTCGGGGAGCTTGACCATGTAGTCGTTGGCGCCGAGGGCGAAGGCGCGAGCCTTGATGACCGGCTCCTCCTTGCTCGACAGCACGACGAGCGGCACGTCGCGGGTGGCGGGGT
>DASPHQ010000759.1:0-2582 GCA_035629595.1 Urbifossiella sp.
TCGGGGAACTGTTCGACCACTGGCCGGGTGATTTCGCCGGCGTCGTAAGGATTGTGGTGGCGGAGGCCGACTTCCGCGCCGAGGCGGTAGATGAACAGGTCGGGGCACACGTTCGCGGCGAGCGCCTGGAACACGCCGAAGGCGAAGACCAGGAGCGCGGCGGCCGCGGCCGGGCGGGCGTCACGCAACATACGTCTCCGGCAGGAGGAGCGTGGCCGGGCTGCGCAGGTGGCGCACCACGGCATTCCCGAACACCGCCCCCACCGCCCCGTCCACGACGCGGTGGTCGAACGAGAACGACAGGTACAGCACGTCCGCCGGGCGGAGGCGGCCGGCGTCGTCGTACACGGGGCGCTTCACCACCTTGCCGACGCCCAGGATGCCGACCTCGGGGTGGTTCACGATCGGCGTCGAAATCAGCCCGCCGACGTTCCCCACCGACGTGACGGTGAACGTGCCGCCCTTCAGGTCGTCGGGCCGGGCGCGGCCGGCCTTCGCCTCGCGGCTCAGCCGGTCGATGTCGGCGGCGACGGCGGGCAAATCCTTCGTGTCGGCGTCCTTCACGACCGGCACGATGAGCCCGCCGGGTGTGGCGACCGCGACGCCGACGTGGTAGCGATCGTGGAACACGATCTCGCCGGCGGCCTCGTCGAGCGTGCTGTTGGCGATCGGCACTTCTTTCAGCGCGCGGGCCACGGCCTTCACCACGAACGCCAGGTACGTCAGCTTCACCCCGGTGCGGGCGAACGGCTCGCGGAGCTGCGCCCGCATCCGCACCAGGTCGGTCACGTCGCACTCGTCGATGTACGAGTAGTGCGGCACGCGCCGCTTCGACTCGACCATGTGGTCGGCGATGCGACGGCGGAGGCCGACGAGCTTCGTGCGGGTGCCGGGAGTGCCGAGGTCGAGCGCGGGCGGCTCGGCCTTCGGGGCGGGCGTCGCGGCAGCGGGGGCGAGGTGCGGGGTGAGGTCGTCGAGGAGGATGCGGCCGTGCGGCCCGGTCCCGCGGACGCGGCCGAGGTCCACTCCGAACTTGCGGGCCAGCAGCCGGACGGACGGGGCCGCTGGGGGCTGTGGGACTGTGGGACTGTGGGACTGTGGGACTACGGCAACAGCGGAGCGGGCCGACCCGTTAATGGAACCTTCTGCCGTCCGGGTGGTTTCCTCCTGTCCCCCGGTCCCACCGTCCCCCGGTCCCACCGTCCCCTCGGGCGAGAACGCCAGGATCACCTGCCCGACCTGCACCTTCGCCCCCGGGGACGCGGCAAGCGACGTGACCGTGCCGGCGAACGGGGCCGGCACCTCCATCGTGGCCTTGTCCGACATCACCTCGGCCAGCCCCTGCCCGCGGCCGACCGCGTCGCCGGGCTTCACCAGCCAGCGGACCAGCTCCACCTCGATCAACCCTTCGCCGACCGGGGGGAGCGGGAAGTCCATCGCGTCACCGGGGGGTGGGGGCGGGTCAGCCGCGGACGAAGCCCATGCCGCTGTTGCCGCTGTCGGGCTCGTCGCGGAAGCCGAGCAGGTTCCGCGTCAGCGCCCCGCCGAACTCGACCAGCTCGCGCAGGGCGTTGTCGAAGTCGGCGGTGACGAGCCGCAGCGGGTGCGACCGCTCGCCGCGCTCGGCGGCCAGCAGCGCCGACTTGCGGAACAGCTCCTCCACGAACGCCGGACTCGCCCCCTCGGTGCGGTCGAGCAGCGGGCCGACGTCCACGTCGGTCAGGTCGAGGCCGTGGGTGAAGTGCTCGAACAGGCGGCGGCGGCAGTCGCGGTCTGGCAGCGGGAAGTACACCGCCTGATCCACCCGACCGGGGCGCGCGGCCAGCGCGCGCTCCAGCATCCGCGGGCGGTTCGTCGTCAGGAGGAAGATCACGTCGGCCTTCGTGCCGAGGCCGTCCATCTGGTCCATCAGGTCGTGCAGCAGCGTCGTATCGGGATTCTCCGCGCGGTCGAGCGCGATCAGGTCCACGTCCTCGATCACCACCAGCGCCGGCTGGAGGAGCCGGGCGAGCTGGCACGACTCGCGGACGAGGCGGAGCTGTCGTCCGGTCAGCAGGATCACCGTGTACGCCGGGCAGGCGCGGGCCAGGTACTTCGTCACCAGCGTCTTGCCGACACCGGGCGGGCCGTGGAACAGCACGCCGTGACGGGTGCCGCGGCCGGCCTTCTTCAACGTCTCGGCGTGCGTCAGCAGGCCGATGACGTTCCGCTCCACGACCTGAAGCACTTCGTCCGGCAGGATGATCTGGTCGCGGCTGACCGCCGGCAGGTCGTGGAACCGAATCTGGAAGTCCGGCTCGCCGTCGGCCCCCGCGGGGCCGGCCTGCTCGACCATCAGCACCTGGCCGCGGTAGACGTTTCGCTCGCGGGCTTCCGACAGCACGCGGTCGAGCGCCTTCTGGGCGTCGTCGGCGGTGGGGGCGAGGATGTCCAGCGCCGTCCGCGACAGCATCGCCACGAACGGCGCCAGCCCCGGCGGCGACAGCAGGTACAGGCCGGAGACGACGACCTTCGTGGAGTTCGTGAGCGAGGTCGGGCGGACGGTGTACTCGACCGGGGAGTTGCGGGAGGCGTTCGCCGCC
>DASPHQ010000760.1:0-2379 GCA_035629595.1 Urbifossiella sp.
CGCCTTCGAGTTTCGGACCGTGACCCGCGAGGAGTACGAGGCGCTCCCGGACCCCAAGCCCGCGCTCCCGGCCCGGTAGCCCGATCCGCCGCCCGTACCCTCGCCCCGCACACCCGGTAGGTTGCCCGCTCCATGCCAACGGTCTACGTGAACGACAAGCCGGTGGAGATCGGCGCCGCGCCGCTGAACTGCGTCCAGGCCGCCGGCCTCGCGGGCACGTTCGTCCCGCACTACTGCTACCACGAGGCGCTCTCGGTCGTGGCGTCGTGCCGGATGTGCCTCGTCGAGGTCGGCGAGCGGAAGGATGACGGCACCGTCGTCATGCAGCCCAAGGTGCTCCCCGGCTGCCAGACGCCGGTGAAGCCCGGCACCGTCATCGTCACCGGCGACTACGCCAAGCGCGACCAGACGGTCGCGGCGCTGGCGTACCCGGCCGACTACGTGAAGAACGGCCTCCCCGGCGACCGCGCCAAGCGGGCGCAGGCCGACACGCTCGAAGGGCTGCTGCTGAACCACCCGCTCGACTGCCCGGTGTGCGACAAGGCCGGCGAGTGCAAGCTGCAGGACTTCAGCTACGACTACGGCCGGTCCGAATCCCGCATGGTGGACGAGAAGAACACGCCGCCGAACAAGCCGGGGTTGTCGTCGAAAATCACGCTGTTCACCGACCGCTGCATCATGTGTACGAGGTGTGTGAGGTTCACCCGCGAGATCAGCGGCACGGCGGAGCTGCTGGTGAACGGCCGCGGCCACCACGAGGAGATCGACACCTTCCCCGGCCGGCCGCTCGAAAACAAGCTCGCCGGCAACGTCGTCGATCTGTGCCCCGTCGGCGCGCTCGGGAGCAAGGACTTCCTGTACAAGCAGCGCGTGTGGTATTTGAAGACCGTCGATCAGGTCTGTTCGCGGTGCAGCACCGGGTGCAGCACGCACGTGGACGTGAACAAGGACATCGTGTACCGGCTGCGGGCGCGGGAGAACCCGCTGGCGCAGGGGCACTTCATGTGCGACGAGGGGCGCTACGGCTACCACTTCGCCAACTCGGGCGAGCGCTTCCAGCGCCCGCAGGTGAAGCGCGACGGCCGCTTCCAGCCCGCCCCGTGGGCGCAGGTGACGCCGCTGCTGAAGCAGGAGCTGGCCGCCGCGGTGCAGGCGAACGCCCGCGGCGTCGTGGCGGTGCTGTCGCCGTACCTCACGGTGGAAGAAGCGTTCCTGCTCGGCAGCTACTTCAAGGGGCTGTCGGCCGACGTGCGGCTGACGCTCGGGCCGGTGCCGGTCGTGGGCGAGGACGACCTCTACCCGAAGGACGTGAAGGGGAACCCTCCGGGCGATCCGAAGGACGTGAAGTTCGTCATCCGCGCGGAGAAGTGCCCGAACCGCCGCGGCGTCGAGGCGGTGTTGCAGCACTTGCAGGGGGCGGTGATCCCGTTCGCGGACGTGGCGCGGGAGGCGCTTGACGCGGTGTGGTTCGCCGGCGGCTACCCCGACCCCGGGTATGCGGAAGCGGGGGTGCCTTCGGACTGGAAGGCGCCGGCGCTACTCGTGGCGCAGGATTTGTTCCCGTCGCTGGTGACGGCCGCGGCGAAGTACGTGCTTCCCGGCACGGCGTCGTTCGAGAAGGAAGGGACGTTCGTGAACCACGCCGGGCTGGCGCAGCCGTTCGGGCGCGCGGCGCGGCCGCCGGTCGAGGCGCGGACGGAGTTGCAGCTGGGGTACGACCTGCTCGGCCGCCGCGGGCTGGCGCAGGCCGCGGCGGTGCGGGCGGAGGTGGCGACGGTGGTGGGGTGGCTGGCGCCGCTGGGCGGCGACATGCCCGCGAATGGGGTCCGGCTCGCCGAATGACGCGTAGCGTTACGGCTGGCTGAATCGTCTGGTAGCCGCGGGCTTTAGCCCGCGCCCACCTGCGGCGGAGCCCCCGGGAGTCACGCCCCCGAGACACCGCGTGCGTGGACGCGGGCTAAAGCCCGCGGCTACCGGACCCGGCCGCTGGTGGGTCATTCGTCATTCGGCGGATGTTGAGGAACCGATGCCCGAGTTCGACCTGAAAACCGCGCTCATCCTGATCGTCGCCGTGATGGGCGCCGGGCTGGGGCTCGTCGCCTACCTGACGCTCGGCGAGCGGAAGGTGAGCGCCTGGATTCAGGACCGCGTCGGCCCGAACCGCGTCGGCCCGTTCGGGCTGCTGCAACCGCTCGCCGACGGCGGCAAGTTCTTCCTCAAAGAGGAAGTCATCCCCGACCACGTGGACCGCATCTTCTACGTGCTCGCCCCGGCCGTCGGCGTCATCACGGCCCTGCTGGCGCTGGCGGTGGTCCCCGTCGGCGGCGCGACCCCGCCGCCCGACCCGCAGCCGACCGTCGCCGCGTTCGACCAGGCCCA
>DASPHQ010000761.1:0-6352 GCA_035629595.1 Urbifossiella sp.
TTGTGCTTCTTCGCGGCTACTTCTCGGTCTTCTCTTGCGGCTTGGCCGGCTCGGCGGTCTTGGTCCACACCGGCAGGCTGACCTTCTTCGACTCCTGCACGACGGTCGGGTTCAGGGTCGCCTGGCCCCACGCGACTTCGAGCGGCAGCTTGGCGTAATCGACCACGCACCCGTCGCGGGTGTAGGTGCTGATGTCGTAGTTCGACCCCATGAAGATGCAGTCGACCGGGCACGGGTCGACGCACAGGGCGCAGAACATGCACTTCGTGTAGTCGATGGCGAACCCGGTGACGACGAACCCCTTCAGCGGCGGGGCGGCCTTCTCCTTGGCGATGTAGATGCAGTCCACCGGGCAGGCGCGGGCGCACTTGTCGCAGCCGATGCAGGTGGTGAGGTCGAAGCGGTGGAACCCGCGGTACCGCGGCCGCACCGGCACCGGCCGCTCGGGGTACTCGAAGTGCTCGGTGAACGCCCGCCGGCGGTAGCTCTGCACGAACGTCCGCAGGGTGACGTGCATGCCGGAGCCCAGGGTGGCGGCGGCGCGGAACACGTTCGACAGCCAGGTCCGCATGGGGGTGGGCCGGGGAGGGTGGGGACACTGGTATTGTAGGCGCCCGCCGGCCGCCGTTGCCGCGGCCCGGCGCGGCGGGTAGGATTCGGCCCACCCACCGGAGGATTCGGACATGCCCGTCCGCGGACCCGTTCTCGCCGCGCTCCTCAGCCTCGGCCTCACCGTCACCGCCGCCGGGCAGGACGCGCCGAGCTTGCTCAAACAGGCCCAGGTAGCGTTCGACGCGAGACAGTACAAGGAGGCCGCCGCCCTCGCCGAGAAGGCCGCGGCCGCGGACCCGAACAACTACCGGGCCCCGTACGTCGCCGGCAGCGCCTACGAGGAACTCGGCGACGAGGCGGCCGCGGCGGTCCGCTACAAGGAGGCCGCCGCCCGCGCCGAGAAGGCGGCGGCGGCCGACGCGAAGGATTTTACCGCCGCCTACGCGGCCGGCAGTGCGTACCGGGAACTCCGCGACAACCTCGCCGCGGTCAAGGCGTTCTCCACCGCCCTCGAGCGCAACCCCAAGCTCGCCGACGCCCACGACCGCCGCGGCGACGCCTACCTCAAACTCGGCCTCTTCAAGGAGGCCGTCGCCGACTTCGACGTGTACCTCGCGGCCAACCCGAAGGACTCCGCCGACCACTGGCGGCGCGGCATCGCCCTCTACTACACCGGCCGGTTCGACGACGGCCGCAAGCAGTTCGAGCACCACCGCAGCGTCAACCCCGAGGACGTCGAGAACTCGGTGTGGCACTACCTCTGCAACGCCAAGGCGAGCAGCCTGAAGCAGGCGCGGGCCGACCTGATCCCGGTCACCAAGGACACCCGGGTGCCGATGAAGGAGATTCTCCAACTGTTCGCCGGCAAGGCGACGCCGGCCGACGTGCTGGCCGCGGCCGAGGCGGCGAAGCTGGACGGCAGCCGGCAGAAGGAGGCGCGGTTCTACGCGAACCTGTACGTCGCGCTGTACCACGAGAGCGAGGGGAACGCCGCCAAGACGAAGGAGCACCTGGAGGCCGCGGTCGAGCGGTACAAGATCGGCCACTACATGTGGGACGTGGGGAACGCGCACCTGGAAACGATGCTGAAGAAGAAGTAGTTTCGAGTTCAAAGTTTCGAGTTTCGAGACGGATCGACAGAACTCGAAACGACAAACGAAAAAACCGGGGGGTGTTCCCACCCCCCGGGTGCCAGTCGAACTTACGGGTCCCGTCCATCCCTTCGGTAAGCCTGGCTGCCTTAACCGTTCCCCCCTCGGAACGGATAAAGCCGACGCTCGGCGGGCCGGGTGTGCCGGACCGCCGGTGAGGCCGACTCGCACAAAAACTGCGGGTCGGGTGCCGCCGGGGGAGGATGTTCGTCGTACCCCCGCGGACACCCATTCTCTAGCCCACGATCCGGCCCGACGCAAACCGGCGGCGCGAAAAAAGCCGGAAAACCGCCCGGCCCTCGCCCACCCGCACAGCACCGCCGCGCCCGCCGGGCCGCGCCGGATTCGGCGCCGAAAAGCTCACGGCCGGCGGCCTCGTGGACGAGGACGCCGGCCGGTAGGGGCTCAAGGCCGGTTGGAAAGCGGCCCCACATCAGGGGCTGCCGCGGAACCGCAGCGGCGTCGCCGACGCCTGCTCGCCGTCCTTCGGCACCGGCCGCCGCTGCTGCTCGCCGGCGTAGCGCCAGTGGCCGAGGGCGTCCTCGCCGTGCTTCCAGCTGTACGCGGCCGGGCGGCCGTTGATCCGCGTCGGGAAGTCCACCTCGCCGGCGTCGGCGTCCACCAGCCCCACCCCGAGGGCGGTCAGCTCGGCGGACGCCGTCGTCAGGGCCGTCTCGGCGGTGCGGATCTCTTCCGAGAGCTGATACCGCCGCTGCCGCTCCTGCCACACCAGGTCGCGGCGGTGGCGGTCGAGGCGCTCCTGCTCGGGGACCAGCTGCGACAGGGCGGTGCGGGAGGTGACGATGTCGGACACGATGCTCCGCACCAGCGGCAGCATGAGGCGGGCCGTCGGCAGGTCGAGGGTCGCCTCGTCCTTGCCCCGGCGGGGCTTCCCGGCGGACTGGCCGGCGCGGTTCGGGGTGTTGCTCATGTGGGCTCCCGGTAAGAAGGGGGCCATGTCGCTGCCCCCTGTTACTGCCATTCTAGGTCGGGTTCGGCCCCGCGGGGTGTCCCACGGACCCGGAATCCGGGCGGAGGGTTCGCACCGCCCCCCGCTATCTAGTTCGAGGGTCCGACGGCCGGATTGATGCGGGAATCCCCCCCACCGGGGAATACCGCCGCCCCCGATGAGTTTAAAGGCGAAACCGGTGCCACCGCGTCCGCGAAATAGCCGACTCGGCGCTTGAGTGCCCCCTCCCCGTCGGATACGGTCGGGTAATCCCCCACAACCGCCACCGGATCGCCCATGAGTGCGTTCGTCCCCGCGTTCGACCCCGACCCCGACGCCCGCGCCGCCGAACAGGCCGCCCGCCGCGCCGAGTATCGGTTCAACCACACCTACGTCTCCCCGCTCGCGTTCGTCCAGGACGTTCCGCGCCGCGACCGCTTCCCCACCGAGTTCACCACGCTCGTCCTCGGCAAAGTCATCACCAACATCTCCAACCAGGGCGACGACGACTCCGCCCTCCGCCGCCGGCTGCGGGAGATGTCCAACCCGCTGGCGGCGGCGGCCCTCGGCACCGGCACCGCCGTCCGGGCCGTCGCCGCGGTCGTCGGCGAGCTCGTCGGCCTCCAGCAGGAGTCGCGGCGGCTGATGTCGCTGGACGACTACAACTCGCTGTTCCACATCATCGGGCTGCCGCCGATCAGCAAGGACTTCGAGAAGGACAGCACGTTCGCCGAGCTCCGCCTGGCCGGCCCCAACCCGGTGATGATCCGCCGCGTCGAGGGCGTCGATTCGCGCTTCCCGGTCACGGACGCGCACTTCCAGGTCGCCCTCCCCGGCGACACGCTCGCCGCCGCGGGGGCCGAGGGGCGGCTGTTCCTGGTGGACTACCACGAGCTCGACGGCTTCGAGACGGCCCTCGCCCCCGGCGGGCAGCAGAAGTACCTGTACGCGCCCCTGGCCCTGCTCGCGGTGAACAAGCTGACGCGGCAGCTCACGCCGGTCGCGATTCAGTGCAAGCAGCAGCCGGGGGCGGACAACCCGATCTTCACCCCGGACGACGGCTACAACTGGCGCATCGCCAAGACGATCGTCGAGATCGCCGACGGGAATTATCACGAGGCGGTGACGCACCTCGGCTGGACGCACCTGACGATCGAGCCGTTCGCGGTGGCGGCGCACCGCCAGCTGGCGCCGACGCACCCGCTGAAGGTGCTGCTGGCGCCCCACTTCGAGGGGACGCTGGCGATCAACCACATGGCCCGGACGAAGCTCATCTCGCCGGACGGCGTGGTGTCGCGGCTCCTGGCCGGCTCCATCGACGCCACCCTCGGCCTGTCCGCCCGCGGGGTGCAGGGCCGGCTGTTCAAGGAGCAGCTGCCGCCCGAAACGTTCCGCCGCCGCGGCGTCGATTCGGACGCGCTGGCGAGCTACTCGTACCGCGACGACGCCCTCCTGCACTGGGAGGCGATCCGCGAGTGGGTGGCGGCGTACCTCCGCTGCTTCTACCGCTCGGACGCCGAGGTGGCGGCCGACGCCGAGGTGGCGGGCTGGCTGACGGAGGTGTCGGACAAGGCCGGCGGCCGCCTCAACGGCGTCGAGCCGGCGCGGTCGCTGGCGGAGTTGGTGGACGTGACGGCGCTGGTGATTTTTACCGCGAGCGCCCAGCACGCGGCGGTGAACTTCCCGCAGTACGACGTGATGAGCTACGTGCCGGCGATGCCGCTGGCCGGCTACGCCCCGGCCCCGACGGCGAAGACCGGCGCGACGGAGGCCGACTACCTGGCGCACCTACCGCCGCGCGACCAGGCGATTCTGCAGATGAACACCGGGTACATGCTCGGCGACACGCACTACACGCGGCTCGGCCACTACGGCGACAACTACTTCGGCGAGCCGCGGCTGGACGAGCTGGCGGGCCGGTTCGCGGACAAGATGGTGGACATCGAGAAGACGATCGCCGACCGCAACACCCGGCGGCGGCCGTACCCGTTCATGATGCCGTCGGGGGTGCCGCAGAGCATCAACATCTAGCGGGGGGTTGAGCCCGGAGGGCGAGGGTTGGTAGCCGCGGGCTTCAGCCCGCGCGACGTAGGCGGGGTCTGTTCCGCGTCGGCCCCTGATGGACGCCGTAGCTCGACGCGGGCTGAAGCCCGCGGCTACCAGCCCCTTACATCCCCCCGAGCGCCCGCACCGTGGACGACCCAATCACCCTGAACGGCATCGACGGCACGACGGGGAAGTACCTCGTCCCGCCGATCCCCGTCGCCGACGCTTATGACCTCGCCCGTGGTAAACCGCCCGACGGCCTCCTCAAGTCGTGGTTCCGCGCCGTCGTCAGCGTGCTGAAGCGGCCGAAGCTCGGCCTGCCGATGGACGTGGAGCCCACAAACGTCGCCCGCGCCGGCTGGGCCGTCGTGCTACCCGCCGGCGCCGCCCCCGAGCTCAAAGACGCCGTTCAACCGCTGATCGACCACCGCAAGAAGAACGTGCCGCCGGACCGCTGCAAGGTGCTGGAGTACCGGCCGGGCGAGGGGATGAAGAAGTGGCTCGCCCGCCACGTCGTCGCCCCCGGCGCGATCGACCCGCGGAAGGTGCCGTACTACGTCACCCTCGTCGCCGGCCCGGCGGAGATTCCCTTCGACTTCCAGTACCTCCTCGACGTGGAGTACGCCGTCGGCCGGCTCGCGTTCGACACCCCCGAGCAGCTGCGCCGCTACGCCGAGGGCGTGGTGACGCTGGAGACCTCCGGCACGCTGAAGACGGCGAAGGAGCTGGTGTACTGGGGGCCGCGCCACGCGGCCGACCGGTCCACGCAGATGAGCGCCGACGCGCTCATCACCCCCCTCTCCGACGGCACCCCCGACGACCCGCCGCTCGCGGCGGCGCAGCAATACCGCTCTCGCACATTCAAGGCCGCCGACGCCACCAAGGCGAAGCTCCTCGAAACCCTCCACTCGACGCCGCCGGCGGTGCTGTTCACGGCGTCGCACGGGATGGGGTGGCCGAAGGACGACGCCCGGCAGCGGCCGGCGCAGGGGGCGCTGCTGGCGCAGGACTGGCCCGGGTTCGGGCAGGTCGGGCCGCAGCACTACCTCACCGCCGCGGAGGTCGAGGACGGGGCGAACGTCGGCGGGCTGGTGGCGTTCCTGTTCGCGTGCTACGGGGCGGGGACGCCGGCGTTCGACAACTTCCTGACGGAGCGCGGCCGCGGCCCGGTGGCGGTGGCGCCGGCGCCGTTCGTGGCGGCGCTGCCGCAGCGGCTGCTGTCGCACCCGAACGGGCCGGCGCTGGCGGTGGTCGGCCACGTCGAGCGGGCATGGGGCTACTCGATCAAGCCGCCGGGGGCCGGCACACAGATCGGGCCGTTCCGCGACTTCCTGGAGCGTACCCTGTCCGGTCAGCCGGTCGGCCACGCGATGAAGGCGTTCGGCGAGCGCTACGCGGTGCTGTCGTCGGAGCTGCTGAGCTACCTCGACGACTCGGCGGCGGTGACGCGCCCGGCCGCGGCCGAGCTGGCGGCGTGCTGGGCGGAGCGGAACGACGCACAGAACTACGTGCTGCTCGGCGACCCCGCGGCGCGACTGCGTCCGGACGCGATGACCGGTTGAGGCTGGTAGCCGCGGGCTTCAGCCCGCGCCCACGTCGGCGGTGTCCGTGGGGGTTGGCTCCGTGGAACTCCGCCGCAGGTGGGCGCGGGCTG
>DASPHQ010000762.1:0-4028 GCA_035629595.1 Urbifossiella sp.
ATTTCGCGTGGTCGTCCGCGGAGCCGGGGCGGCTCGTTGCCCGCACACCGGTCGGCCGGGCGACCGCCGCCCGCCTGCGGATGAACGACTCGACCGTCGTCGCGCTTCGGGCGCTGCTCGCGGACGTCGGGCTGTTCCCCGAGGTCGCCGGTGGAGAGGGGGTGTGAGGCCGGCGAGGTGCCGACCGCCCCGCCGCCGCGGGCGGTGGCGCGGTAGAATGCCCGCCGGGGGGACCACCATGCCGCTCCGCGACCACTTCCGACCGCCGCTCAGCCACACCGCCTCGTGGGAAGGCTTCCACGGCCAATGGCCGGCAGTCATCGTTCAGCAGATGCGGCAGCAGCTCCCGCCCGGGTACGTCGCCGAGCCGCGGGTGCATTCGGGGGCGCAGGTCGAGATCGATGTCGCGGCGTTCGAGAAGGACGACGCCCCGCGGCTCGCCGCCCCCGCCGACGGCGGCGTGGCCACCGCCGTGTGGGCGCCGGCGCGGCCGAGCGTGGACGTCGAGACCACCCTGCCGGACTACGACGAGTACGAGGTCCGCGTCTACGACGCCACCCGCGGCCGGCAACTGGTCGCGGCGATCGAACTCGTCAGCCCGGCGAACAAGGACCGGCCGGAACACCGCAACGTCTTTGTCGGCAAGTGCGCCGCGCTCCTCCAGAAGGGCGTGGCGGTCAGCGTCGTCGATCTGGTGACGGTCCGGCAGTTCAACCTGTACGCTGAGCTGCTGGCCGCGATCGGGCACGCCGACCCGACGCTCGGCGACCCGCCGCCGCCGCTGTACGCGGCGTCGTGCCGGTGGACCCGGGCCGCGAAGCAGACCCGCCTCCAGACCTGGAGCCACGGCCTATCGCCGGGGCAGCCGCTCCCCACCCTGCCGCTGTGGCTGAGCCCCGACCTCGTGGTCCCGCTCGACCTGGAGCGGAGCTACGAATCCGCGTGCCGCGACCTGTGGATCGCATGACCCGCGCCGCCGTCCGCCGGGGGGTGCTCGGGCTGGCGTTCGTCGCCGCCGGGGTCAACCACTTCGTCCACCCCGATGTCTACGCCGCCATCATGCCCGCGTACCTGCCGTGGCACGCGGAACTCGTCGCGCTCAGTGGCGCGGCCGAGGTCGCGCTCGGGCTGCTGGCGCTGCCGGCCCGCACCGCCCCGCTCGCCGGCTGGGGGCTCGTCGCGCTGCTGGTCGCGGTGTTCCCCGCGAACGTCCACATGGCGCTGCACCCCGAGCGGTTCCCCGCCATTCCCGCGTGGGTGCTGGTCGTGCGGCTGCCGTTCCAACTCGTGTTCGCGTGGTGGGCGTACCGCTGGACGCGGCCGCCGGGGGGAAGCTGATGCGGCTGTCCGTCGCGCTCTGCACGTTCAACGGCGAGCGGTTCCTGCCCGACCAGCTCGCCAGCGTCCGCGCCCAGGACCGGCTGCCGGACGAACTCGTCGCCTGCGACGACGGCTCGACCGACCGCACCGTCGAGCTGCTGCGCGCGTTCGCGGCGGAGTCGCCGTTCCGGGTGCGCGTCGAGGTGAACCCGACGCGGCTCGGCTCGTCGGACAACTTCGCCCGCGCCGTGTCGCTCTGCACCGGCGGCCTGATCGCGCTGTGCGACCAGGACGACGTGTGGCGGCCGGGGAAGCTCGCCACGCTGGAGGCGGCGCTGGCCGCGGACCCGGGCGCGAGCTTCGCCTTCTCCGACGCCGACGTGGTGGACGAGGGGTTGAAGCCGCTCGGCTACACGCTGTGGAAGGCGATCCGCTTCGGGTGGGCCGAGCGGCGGCGGTTCGCGGCCGGCGAGGGGTTCGAGTGCCTGCTGCGCCGCTACCGCGTGACCGGCGCGACGCTGATGTTCCGCGCCGCGCTGCGCGAGCTGGTGCTGCCGGTACCGAAGGGGTGGGTTCACGACGCCTGGATCGGGCTGGTACTGTCCGCGGTCGGGCGGGGGTTCCCGCTGCCGGAGCCGCTGATCCAGTACCGCCAGCACGCGGACCAGCAGCACGGCGCGGCGCTGCGGACGATGTTCGACGAAGTCGATCACGCCCTCCGGCTCAACCCCAACGCCTGCGACGCCGTCGCGGACCGGTACGCGGCGGCGCTGGAGCGGCTGGACGGGCTGCCGGGGGTGTCGGACGGGCGGCTGGCGTTTCTGGCGGGGAAGGTGGCGTTCCACCGCAAGCGGGCGTGGCTGCGGCGGCGGTCGTGGCTGCCGGCGCGGCTGCCGGGCGTGCTGGCGGAACTGTGGCGCGGCAACTACGGCCGGTACGCGCGCGGCGTGCTCACGGCAGGGCAGGACGTGTTCTTGTGAGGTCGGTCAGCGGACTCCGGGTTCCTGGGTCCGATTCCGCTCGTCGTGTGGTTCCTGCTGCGCGTGCGGAGGGGTGCCCGGCTGGGCTCCGGGGTTCGGCTTCCGGTTCAGCTCTTCGATGACGGATTGGAAGTGAGCCACGGTAGCCATTGCGACGACCGAGCTCACGAGGAAGATCGCCCCGAGCCACCAGTCGAAATGCCAGAACCCGGCCGCCACCCCAGCAAACGCGGGCAGGATGGCGACGATGAACATTGTCTCGTACCAGAACAACTGGGTGTACTCCAGCTCCTCCTCGATTTCCAGGATGACGATCCGGGCGGTGAGCAGCGGGATCGCCACGGCGAAGCAGCTGAGGGCGACCGTCAGGGGGATGTCGAGCTCGTTGCTTTTGACTGTCAGGAGTTGGACCAGGGCGACCAGGCAGAGCCCGAGTACGGCGACCGTGCGGCGCCGCACGGTCGCCGTACGCTCCTTGTTCACGCGCTGCTTGCCCATGGTTACTCCCCGTCGCGCACCGGCAGCGCCTCACGGACCACGTGCGGGGCGAACTTCTCCGCCAGCGCCAGCCCGCCGAACAGCACGCCGCAGAAGAACACGTCGCCCGCCAGCGTCATCCGGTAGAACGGCAGCGCCATCGTGTAGCACTCCACGAGGCCGTCCCACGTCGGGGCGTACATCGCCAGCGGGCCGCCGAACAGCGACTCGGACCACACCATGAAGTTCGTCACGACGAAGAACAGCACCGACCCGGCGAGCGCCGCCAGCGCCACCGAGCCGACGCCGAGGCGGTCGCGCAGCAGGAAGCCGAGGCACGCCACGGCCGCGACCGTCAGGTAGATGATGGCCGTCCAGTGGTAGAAACCGGTGCCGCCGCCGATCCAGCCGTCCCAGACGCCGAGGCGGGTGCCGGCGTGAATCAGCAGGTCGCTGAGGAACATGGCGGCGAGCGGCAGCGCCACGCCGAGCCAGCGCGGCCGGAGGGTGGCGGCGGCGAACAGCGCCAGCGCGGTCACGGGGGCGAAGTTCGGCGGGTGCGGCAGCAGGCGCGCCAGCGCCGCCAGCAGCACGACCCCGGCCATCACCCCCACGCGGTAACCTGTCATCGGCGTCCCCGAACCGTACACGCGGCGTCTCGTCTCCTATTCATACCGTCCGCCCGCCGCTACGGTAACCCCGTCCGCCCGCGCCCGAAGGACTCGCACCCATGTTGAACACCAAACTCCGCGACGCCGTGCTCGGCGTGCTGCCGCGCGTCCTCAAGCCCGGCCAGTACATCGGCGGCGAGTTCAACAGCGTCGTCAAGGACCACCGCCAGGTGCGCGGCACCCTCTGCCTGTCGTTCGCCGACGCCTACGAGCTCGGCATGAGCCACCACGGCCTCCAGGTGCTGTACTCGATCATGAACCGCGACCCGCAGTGGGCCTGCGAGCGCGTCTTCACCCCGTGGCCCGACTTCGTCGCGCAGCTGAAGAAGCACGGCCTGCCGCTGTACAGCCTCGAAACGTTCACGCCGCTGAGCGAGTTCGACGTGCTCGGCTTCAGCCTCCAGTACGAGGTGTGCTACACGAACATTTTGGCCATGCTCGACCTCGGCGGCGTGCCGCTGATGGCCGACGAACGCACCCTCGACGACCCGCTGGTGGTCTGCGGCGGCCCCGGGGCGCAGAACCCCGAGGTGCTGGCGCCGTTCGTGGACGTGTTCATCGTCGGCGACGGCGAGGAGAG
>DASPHQ010000763.1:0-4567 GCA_035629595.1 Urbifossiella sp.
CGCAGGCCGCCCGGGGTTTCCACCCTGGGCTACGCGCGGCCCGCCCCTCCGGGGCTCGGGAGGGCAGTTCGTGCCAGCCCAGAGCGCGACTCAATCGACCGCGGTCGGGATCGGCGGTACGTCCCCAGCGGGGGCCGGCGCCGGCGCGGGTTCGTCGTA
This sequence comes from Urbifossiella sp., assembly GCA_035629595.1. Lineage (GTDB taxonomy): Bacteria > Planctomycetota > Planctomycetia > Gemmatales > Gemmataceae > Urbifossiella. The sequence goes on from DASPHQ010000763.1 coordinate 160, forward strand.
GCCGACGGCGGTGAGGACCGGCCCCGTCGCCCCGCCCGCGGCGGGGATCGCCGGCGGGTCGAGGAGCGGGTCGATGTCGGTCACGTCCACGACGTGGGGCAGTTCCGCCGGGGCGGCCGGGCGCGGCGGCACCGGCGGCGCGGGCTCCGGCTCGACCGCGGCGTTCACCACCACCTCCGGCCCGGACCGCGACCCACCGACCCAGGCGAGGGCCGCCAGCACCGCCACCAGCATCGCGCCGCCGATCGCCCACCGGGTCATGACGCCCCTCCGCGCGGAACCCGGGCCGACCCGGGCGGACGCGGAGGATAGCCGGTCTGCGGGGGCGGGCAAGGCCAAACGCGATACACTGCACCCGTCGAACCCCGGGGTGCGCCATGCTCGGTCCGGTCCGGTGGGTGGTCTGGCTCCTCGCCCGCGCCGTCCTCGCCCTCCGTTACCGCCTCACCGTCCGCGGCCTCGACGACGCCGCCCGCGGGCCGGGGCCGTTCCTCGTCCTCCCCAACCACCCCGGCTACTGCGAACCGCCGAACCTGTTCGCCCACATCTGGCGGCACGTCAACCCGCGGCCGATGCTCCTCGAAACGAACTTCCAGAACCCATTCCTCGCCCCGTTCGCGTGGCTCCTCCGCGCCATCCGCGTCCCCGACACCGCCCAGATCGGCGCCGACGCCCGCGACCGCGCCGCCGCCGCCGTCACCACCGCCATCGACGCCCTCAAGGCCGGCGACAACGTCATCATGTGGCCGAGCGGGCACCTCACCCACGACGGCCGCACCGACCTCGGCGGCGCCCGCGGCGCGTCCGACATCCTCGCCGCCGTCCCGAACGTCACCGTACTGCTGGTCCGCACCCGCGGCCTCTGGGGCAGCCGCCTCAGCTGGGCACGCGGCGGCAAGCCGCACCTCGTCCGCGAACTGGTCCGCGGCGCCGGCGTGCTGCTGGCGAACCTCCTCCTGTTCACCCCGCGGCGGCGCGGCACCATCACCGTCGAGGCGTTCCCGAAGGAGCGCCGCCCGGAGCCGACCCGCGAGGCCGTCAACCGCTGGCTCGAAGATTGGTTCAACGCCGACACCGGCGGCGCCCCCGAGACGCCGACCTACGTGCCGTACCACTTCCTGTTCGGCCCCCGCTCGTTCGACTACCCGCCGCCGAAGACCGCCGCCGGGCTCGACCTGTCGAAGGTGAAGCCGGCGACGAAGGAGGGCGTGGCCCACATCGTCGAGGCGCACCTGAAGCGGCCGCTCGACCCCGGCGAGAACGCCGCCGACACCACCTTCGCCCGGCTCGGCGTCGACTCGCTCGACGGCATGGAGATCACCCTGAAGGTCGAGCAGCAGTTCGGCTTCACCGGCGACACGGTGCCGACCACGCTCGGCCAGCTGTGGGCGCTCGCCGAAGGCCTCCTCGACCGCGCCCCGCCGCGGCCGCCGCCGGCCGCCTGGTTCGCCCCCGCGTCCAGCGCCGACCCCGTGGCCGTCGAAGGCGACACCATCCCCGCGGCGATCCTGACGCGCGCCTTCAAGCAGCGCCGCGACGTGATCCTCGCCGACGACCTCGCCGGCGGCGTCACCTACGAGCGGCTCGTCGTCGGCGCCTGGGCGATGAGCCGCCGCTTCGCCGAGCTCCCCTCGGGGAGCGTCGGCCTGCTGCTTCCCGCGTCGGTAGCGGGCGACACGGCGCTGCTGGCAATCATGTTCGCCGGCAAGCTCCCCGCGGTGCTGAACTGGACGACCGGCCCCGCCAACCTCGCCCACGCCGCGAAGGTGATGGGCCTCACCCACGTCGTCACGTCGATGGCGTTCATCGACCGCACGCAGGTGGAGGTGCCCGGCACCGAGTACATCTTCCTGGAACACCTGCGGGCGAAGATGGGGAAGCTCGAACTCCTGTCGCGGCTGCTGCGCGTCCGCTACTTCGGTGGAGCGGTGAAGAAGCGGCTGCTGGCGAACGCCGCGGCCGACCCGCACAAGCCGGCGGTGGTGCTGTTCACGAGCGGCAGCGAGAAGGCGCCCAAGGCCGTACCGCTGACGCACGACAACATCCTCAGCGTGCAGCGCGGCATCGCCGCGGTCGGCGACTTCACCCGCGCCGACTCGATCCTCGGGTTCCTGCCGCTGTTCCACAGCTTCGGCCTGTCCATCACCGGGCTGATGCCGCTGGTGCTGGGGCTGCGCGTCGTCCACCACCCGGACCCGACCGACTCGGCGGCGCTGGTCCGCAAGTGTGCCGGCTACAAGGCGACGATCGTGTTCGGCACGCCGTCGTTCCTCGGGTTCATCGCCGAGCGGGCCAAGCCGGGCGACCTCGACGCCCTGCGGCTGGTGGTGGCGGGGGCCGAGAAGGCGCCGCCGTCGTTGTTCGCGGCCTACGCCCGGCTCGCCCCGCGGGCCGAAGTGCTGGAGGGGTACGGCATCACGGAGTGCGCCCCGGTGGTGTCGGTGAACCGGCCGGGGAAGGTGAAGCCGGGGACGATTGGCGACCCGATCCCGGGGGTGAAGGTGTGCGTGACCGACCTGGAGACGGACGAGGTGCTGCCGCGGGGGCGGATGGGGATGCTGCTGGTGAGCGGCCCGACGGTGTTCCCCGGCTACCTGGGGGAGAACGTGGCGGACCCGTTCCGGGTGATCGACGGGGAGCGGTGGTACGTGACGGGCGACCTGGCGGAGCTGGACGCGACGGGGGCGATCGTGTTCCACGGCCGGCTGAAGCGGTTCCTGAAGGCGGGCGGCGAGATGATCTCGCTGCCGGCGCTGGAGGAGCCGTTCGTGCGGCGGTTCCCGCCGACGGACGCGGGCCCGCGGGTGGCGGTGGAGGGGACGGACGGCGACGGCGGGCGGAAGGTGGTGCTGTTCACGACGGAGCCGCTGACGGTGCGGGAGGCGAACGCGATCCTGTCGGAGGAGGGCTTCCGCGGGGTGATGCGGCTGGACGAGGTGCGGAAGGTGGAGAGCCTGCCGGTGCTCGGGACCGGCAAGACGGACTACAAGCTGCTCCGGGCGCAGCTGGGGTAACAGCCCCCGGCCGTCGGCGGCGGGTCAGCGGACGGTCAGAGTCTTCCGCTCGTCGGCCGTGATCACGACCTGCTGGTCGAAAATCACCTGCTGCGTCTTCTGGTACACGGACAGCACCCGTACGGCGTGCGTCCCGGCCGTCACCCGGACCGTCACCTGGGTCGTCCCGACCTTCCAGTCCGCCACCCTCTTCCCGTCCACCTCGACCCACGCCTCGACCCCCTTGAGGATCGCCTTCGCGGAGGTCAGGGTGATCTGGCCGAATTCCTCCTTCGCGGGCGGCGGGGACGACTTCTTGGGCGCGGGGGTGGTCGTCCCGCCCTTCGGCTCGGGTTCCGGCCCGGCCGGCGCCTCAGCCCGGCTCTTATCAGCGGTGATGTTCTTGAACACCAGTTCGCCGCGGCCGCTGGTGTTCGTGATCGGCATGACCAGCGCGAACCGGGTCGCCCGCCGGTCGATCCCCTTGAACTCGATCTGGAAGTCCCGCGGTACGCCCTGGATGAGCTTGAGGTGGAGCGGGTAGTACGAGTCGGCCGTGTTCTGCCCCGACCGGCGGGTCGACCGACCGACCTCGCCGCCGACGTCCCCGGTCAGGACGCACCGCTCCGATATGCTGTGGGTGCGGTCGGCCCCGGGGTTGCTCACGCCGACCTGGAGCCGCACCCGGTCGTCCTCCACCTCGCACGACGTGAGCTTGTACTGGACCCCGTCGAACGTCCCGGCGAGGACGGGGGCGAGCGGGTCTACGGGGGCGGGCGTGCCCGCGGGGCCGGCGCCCGCGCGGCCGCCGCCCTTGTCCTTCTCCTTATCCAGCTTCTCGTCCTTGACCCCGCGGTCCGGGTCGGGCGCCGCGGTGTCGCGGACGAGCACCCCGAAGCACCCCCCGCAGAACAGGATTCCCCCGCCGACGATCACCGTCGGGATGACCCACGCCGGCGGCCCGGTGCGAACGGCCGCCCGGCCGACCGGCGGCTGCAGGCGCCCGCCGGCGGGCGCCGGCTCGCCCGCCGCGTTCTTCTCCCGGACCAGCTGGAGGTACTGGAAGTACGCCGCGATGCCTCCGACCAGCAGGCCGAGGACGGAAACGACGCCCTCGAACCCCAGGGCGAACAGCGGTGGGATTGGCATTCTCACTCCGGGAGAGAACCGGCCGGCGGGGCGGACGGTGCCCACAATTCAGACGTATTCGCAAGTCGCTTGATAATAATGTGCAGCGCTTCCGACTGGCAGATATTTTCCCATTTTGTCCAAACCGCCGGGCGTAGCGCCGGTGTGGCGGCGCCTCCCGCCGACGGACGCGGGTGGCGACGGCGGGCGGAAGGTGGTGCTGTTCACGACGGAGCCGCTGACGGTGCGGGAGGCGAACGCGATCCTGTCGGAGGAGGGCTTCCGCG
>DASPHQ010000764.1:0-2381 GCA_035629595.1 Urbifossiella sp.
CCTGGGTCTACAGCTATTTCTGGACGGCCACGGCGTTGGTCTACCTGCTCCTCCGCCACGACGTCGACGGGACCGCCTGGAACGACCTCGATCGTCCCGAGCATTCCGACGACACGTTCGCCCCCGAACCCGAGCCCGAGCCCGAGCCCGAGCCGGCCACGGTCAAAGACCCGACGCCCGCCGATCCCCTCGCGGATTAGCCGTGGTTATTCACACCCTCATCGGCGAGGCCAGCGCCCGGGATATCCAGAACCGACATCCGCAATAGCGGTGTTGCCGGGCGCACCTCCCCCAACCCCGTGTTTCCATGCCAGCGTCGTTGGTGTCGATTCGGCCAAGAACTCGGCGCCGGTCTACGGCGGGGTGTGGTGGACGGGCGGGCGGCTCACGGCCCGGCTGACTTGCAGGAGCTGATCCAGGTGCGGCCAACTCCCCGACAGCCGCACGATCACCCGCCGCGCTCGCGTGATCACTTCCGCCGCCACCTTGATCAGGCGGGTCCGCCACGTACAGGCGAAACCTCCGCCCAGGGGGTCGCGCTCGCGTCGCTTGTTGAAGAACTTCTTGCGGTTCGGCCCGTCGAGCGCCTCGGTCGGCGATCCGGCCGGCAGGCCCAGCTCAGCGGATGTGGGCGAGGTCTTGACGACCGCGTGTCGCAGCCGCACCAGCAGGTTCAACGCAGCCGCATGCAGGTAGAGCCGGAAGAAGTTCGCCAGGAACCGGTGGTCGCTGAGGCGGCCGGCGTGCAGCTCGGTCTTCAGCTCCTTGTTCCGGTTCTCACTCTCGCCCCGCATGGCGTACTCGTCGTAGACCGCAGGCGGGGAGACCCGACAGCCCGGCCGGTTGGTGACCACGGCACGTCGGTTGGTCCCTTGGGCATGCGCTTCGGCCTTGATGACGACCGGCTGCGACGCCGGCCAACTGTCCGCCTGATAATCCGCCAACAGGAACGACCGCTGGGGCTGACCGGTCTTCTCGTAATCTTCGACGGCCTGTTTCAGCAGGCCGTCGCTCAGGGCACGGAGCCGGGAATTCATGCCGATCCCGAAGGTGTAAGTCAGCCTCAGTTCCAGGCAGACGTCATACATCAGGGGCACGCCCAGGCCGCTGTCCCCCCGGACGTGGATTCGCACGTCAGGCCAGACGGCCCGCAACCGTCCCGTCAGGTAACGCAGGGCGTGATCGGCGCCGAGCGAGGCGTGACAGGTCCCATGTCGGAGCCCGACCAGCAGGACCATGTCGTTCTCGGCGCAGGTGACGACGATCGGCAGGTACTGATATTGCTCATAATAGCCGTGGAACATGATCAGTTGCTGCCGCCCGTGCGCGGGGTCGTCGAAGGCGTCGATGTCGAGGGTGAGGTGGTTGGGCGGCGTGGCGAAGGATTGGATGAACAGATCGACCAGCGTGTCACGCAACCGCCACAGGTCGGGGATCGACACGGCGTTCTCGAAGCGGGAGAGCGTCGGCTGACTGGCGAGGTCGGGGCCGTCGGGGAGCCGGTCGGCGACGAGCTTGAAGACGGGGTCCGATCGCAGCGTGTCGTGGTCGTTCTGGTCCTCGTAGTCGGCGAGGATGCCGTAGACCCGCTGCCGGACCATGCTCAGGAGCGATTGCCGGGTGAGGGTCGGGTCGCGGCGATCCTCGAGGGCGGCGGCGAACTGTTCGGTGAGTCGGAGGTCCTGGTCGAGTTGTCGGACGGGCAAGAGGCCGGCATCGCTGGTGAGGGGGGCGGGAGAGACCTCGATCTCGACCGGCCGCGACGGCAGGAATTCGAATGAAAAGAGCGGGACAGACTGTAAACTCATGGGAGGCCTCCGTGTGGGCGGATAACGTGGCGTGTATCAGCACGTTAGACGCAGCCGGAGGCCTCGTTGTTGGACCCGGTCTGAATAATTCGGGCTAATCCCACGGCCGACGCCCCAGCCGAAGCTGGCGAGCTCGATCCAGTCCTCGTGGCCTTTGGCGGTGACGTCGCCCTTGATCTTGCCGCTGTCGTATTGCATGTAGATCGGCACTGGAAACACCTCCTGAAGGTGGATGCCTACTCGATCGAGAAATGGGACGCGGTCCTCAGGAGCGCCGGGGCACCCGCTCCGGCCCGTCACGGGGCCAACCCCTCGACTCCGCCGCGACATCGCCTGCTCGGGGACGGGCTACGCGGCCCGTCGTCGCGCACAACATTCGATCGATCCCCGCGGGGAGGTGGTGCGGTCCCCGGCCGACCGGACGCAGTCGGTCCCCCGCGGGTCTCACGATCACTCGCATCCCGCCCGGCCCCCGCGGGGCCATCCTCACCGCCTCATGCGCCGTCCGGGGTCGGACCCCCTCATGGGCCGGCGTCTTTTCTTCCCTCCGGGGGCGGGCCCGCCGCGGCCGGC
>DASPHQ010000765.1:0-2209 GCA_035629595.1 Urbifossiella sp.
TCGGGCAGGTGTTCGAGCCGCTGCCGCTGATCGACAAGGCGAAGCCGGTCGTGCCCCCGGGTGCCGCTCCGCCGCGACCGGGCGGGGCGCGGACGGGGGCGACGGAGGTGTTCGAGGCACCGCCGGCGCCAGCCGCGCCTCCTCCGGCGCCGAAGGAGTAAGTTCGGGCGAAGCCCACCCGCCGCCCGGCCCGGGGCGTTGCCCCGAGCTATCCTGTCCCAGCCCTTCGGGCTGAAGAGGGTGGCTCGGTTTTCAGGCCAACGGCCTGGGACAACAGAGCCCGGGGCAACGCCCCGGGTTGGTCACGTACCCCTGGCCGGTCACCACGTCAACGGAGCCCCTCCCCATGCCTCGCCTGCTCCCCGCGGTCGCCCTGCTCCTGGCCGCCGCCCCCGGCGCGGCCCGCGCCCAGGAGCCGGAAAAGCTCCTCTCACCCACCACGCAGCTGTTCGTCCGCTGGGACGGCGTCACCGCCCACAAGGCCGCCTACGACGGCTCCGCCATCGGCGCCGCGCTCCGCGGCCCGACCGGCGATTCGGTCCGCGCCATGCTCGCGCGCCTCCCCAAGATGCTCGGCAACGACCTCCTCGCCGGGCCGCTCCTCGAAGGGAAGTCGCCGGACGAGCTGAAGGCCGTTCACGCTGACCTCAAGGCCGCCGAACAGGCGCTCGACCTCCTCCTCGACAAGGGCGTGATCGTCGCCGCCGAGATCACCGAGCCGCGGCCGACGCTCGCCGGCGTGGGCAAGGCGCTCGGCGGCCTGTTCGGCGGCAAGGCGCCGCAGCCCGAGAACTTCCTCCCCGACGTGCGCGTGCTGGCGATCGTCCCCGACGCCGCGGACCGCGCCGCCGTCGTGTTCGGCACCCTGCGGCTGCTGATGCGGCAGGACGGGCGGCAAGTCGAAGCGCTCACCCCGGACATCGGGCGGACCGGGTTCCGCGTCGCCCACGACGCGCGGACCAGTCCGCTCCGCGTGGCGTGGTGGGTGGAGGGGAAGCACGTCGTCTTCTACGCCGGCACCGCCGACCCGGCGGCCGTCGTGAAGGGGCTGGTCGCGAACGCGAAGGCCGGCGGCGTCACCGGTCACCCGTTGTTCCAGCGCACGCTCAAGACCGGCGAGTTCGAGTCGGTCGCGCGCGGCTTCGCCGACGCTGGTTCCGTCGTGCTCCTGGCGAAGCGGCTGGCCGGACCGTTCATCCCCGGCCTCGGCGAGAAGCTGGACGCGCTCGGCGTCGGCAACCTGAAGGCCGTCGTGTTCTCGTCCGGGTTCCAGGGGAAAGAGTCGCGGGCGCTCTACGAACTCGACCTCCCCGGCGACCGGAAGGGGTTCGCCCGCGTGCTCAAGCAGGCGCCGGTGACGCCCGCCGACCTGCCGCCGCTGCCGACGGACGTGAGCCGGTTCAGCCTGCTCCGCCTCGACTACGCCGCCACCTACGACGCCGCCCTGACCGCGTTCGACGTGCTCGGCAGTTTCGACGACGACCGCAGCGATGACCTCAAGAACCCCGCCGCCGCGAAGCTGCGCCGCCGGCAGGAGCAGGAGCGCGAACTGACCAAGGCGCTCGGCATCAACCTCGGCACCGACCTGATCCCGCACCTGGGCGACAAGTTCTGCCTGTACCAGTCGCCGACGGAGGGGCTGAGCGTGTTCGGCACGGTGGCGTGCTTCTCGGTGAAGGACGCGGCGAAGGTGCGGGTCGCGGCCGACCAGCTGACCCGCGGTCTGGAGAGTTTCGCCGGCGGCCGCACCAAGGTCCGCAAGCGGCTGTCGGCCGGCGTGGACACCCGCGAGATTTACAACCGCGAGTTCGGGATCGTGACGCCGACCTACGCGGTGGTCGGCGACTGGCTGGTGATCGGCGGCAACCCGCAATGCGTCCAGGGCTTCGCCCTCCGCCACGCCGGCCGCATCCCGAAGTGGAGCCCCGACGCCGAGACCGCGGCCCGACTGCGCGGGATGCCGTCGGACGCGGTGGGGTTGCAGTACTGCCGGCCGGAGTCGGTGGTGAAGAACCTGTGCACGATCGCGCCGCTGGCGCTAGGGCAACTCGGCATGTTCGGCGAGCGGAACAGCCCGGAGTTCAACCCGACGGAGATCGGCCTGATCCCGAACGCCCACGAGCTGAGCAGCCACCTCTTCCCGAACCTGACGTACACCCGCGACGACGGCCGGACGGTCCGCATCGACGTGCGCGAGTCGTTCAGCCTG
>DASPHQ010000766.1:0-2724 GCA_035629595.1 Urbifossiella sp.
CCGCTGTGCGGTCCGCTGCCGGTGACGACGGTGCCGAACACGAGCACGACGGCGGTGACGGCGGCGAACGCGGCGCGGCGCATGACGGACCCCCGGCGGACGGCGAACACCACCCTATCGGCCGGGTGAAACACCCGCAAGCGGGCGGCGTCATCCTGGCGGACGCCGAGCGCATCGGTTAGATTCGTGTTCGCATTCCGTCCTTCAATGTGACCACGTGACCGGCACCGCCGCGAGGGCCGAAGCATGTCCGTCCGCCTCCGGGTGTGGGCGCTCGCCGCCCTCACGATCGCCGCCCCCGCCCGCGCCGCCGACCCGGCCGACGACCCCGCCGCCGTCATCGACAAGCACCTCGAAGCCGACTGGGCCGCCCGCGGCGTCGTCCCCGCCGCCCCGGCCGACGACGCCGAGTTCTGCCGGCGCGTGTACCTCGACCTGATCGGCCGCACCCCGCGCGTCGCCGAGACACTCGACTTCCTCGACGACAAGGCGCCCGACAAGCGCGCCAAACTCGTGGACCGCCTCCTCGGCACCGCCCCGCACGCGGCGCACTTCGCGGCCGTCACCCGGGCGGCGTGGCTGCCGCAAACCGCCACCGGCGGCAACTTCGCCGGGTTCGGCTTCCAGCTCGAAGGGTGGCTCCGCAAGCAGTACCGCGACAACGTCCCCGCCGACCGTACCGTGCGAACGCTCCTCGAAGTGCCGTACACGCTGCAGGTGAACGGCCAGGTCGGCAACACCTTCCGGCTAGTCCAGCCGGTCGGGAACGACCCGGACCAGCGGGCGATCGTCGGCTTCTACCAGGCGAACGAGGCGAAGACGGAAAACGTGGCCGCGGCCGTCAGCCGGCTGTTCGTCGGCGTGAAGCTCGAGTGCGCCCAGTGCCACGACCACCCGTTCGCCCCGTACACGAAGGAACAGTTCTGGGAGTTCGCCGCCTTCTTCGCCGACCTGACCCCCGCCACGGCCTACCGCCCGAGCGAACTCGGGCCGGCCGGCCCGCAGGCGCACAAGAACCGCGTCACCATCCCCAACTCGTCGAACGTCGTCGTCGCCAAATACTTTGACGGCACGTCGCCGGAGTGGAACGAGGTGATGACGCCGCGGCAGGAGCTGGCGGGGTGGCTGACGAGCCGACAGAATCCGTACTTCGCCAAGAACCTCGCCAACCGGATGTGGGCGCACTTCTTCGGCCTCGGCATCACCGACCCGGTGGACGAGCCCGGCGACGACAACGCCCCGAGTCACCCCGAACTGCTCGACGCGCTCGGGAAAGCGTTCGCTTCGGGCGGCTTCGACAACCGCTTGCTGATCCGCGCGATCACGCGCACGAAGGCGTACCAACTGAGCAGCCGGATGAGCCACCCGACGCAGGCCGACCCGCGCCGCTTCGCCCGCATGAGCGTCCGCGGGCTGACGCCGGCCCAGCTGTTCGACAGCCTCGTCAGCGCCACCGGCCACCGCGAGCCGAGCCAGTTCCGCGCCAACTCGTTCGGCGGGTTCGTGCAGGCGAACAACCCGCGCAGCGTGTTCCTGAACCGCTTCAGCAGCACCGACCGGCCGACCGAGACGAGCACGACCATTCTGCAAGCGCTGATGCTGATGAACGGCCAGTTCCTCGACGCCCAGACGGCCCCGGACACGGCCGAGCTGCTGGCCGCCGTCGCCGACATGCCCGGGTGGGACACCCGCCGCCGCGTCGAGACGATCGTCCTGGCGGCGCTCGCGCGCCGGCCTACCGCCGACGAGCTGGAGCGGTTCAGCAGCTACGTGGACCGCGGCGACAAGCGGAAGGGGCTCGGCGACGTGTTCTGGGTGCTGCTGAACAGCCCCGAGTTCCTGTTCAACCACTGAGGTCCACCATGACCCTGTCGCGTCGGCAACTCCTGCGCGTCGGCGCCGGCGTCTCGGTGTCGGGCTGGCTCGGCCGCGTCGCCGCCGCCGACCCGAAGCCGCGGCGGTCCGTCATCCTCCTGTGGATGGCCGGCGGGCCCGCCACCATCGACGTGTTCGACCTGAAGCCCGGCCACGACAACGGCGGCCCGTTCCGCCCCGTGGACACCACCGCCCCCGGCCTCCGCATTGGCGAACACCTGCCGAACCTCGCCATGCACGGCAAGCACCTCGCCGTGCTCCGCGGCATGAGCACCCGCGAGGGCGACCACGGCCGCGGCACGTACCTCCTCCGCACCGGCGTCGTCCCCAGCGCCGCCGGCATCCACTACCCGAGCGTCGGGGCGCTCGTCTCGAAGGAGCTGGGCGACCCGACGGGCGAGCTGCCGAACTTCGTCAGCATCGCCCCGCAGCGGTTCTTCAGCCAGGAAGCCTACGGCCCCGGCTTCCTCGGCCCGCAGTACGCCCCGCTCGTCGTCGGCGACGGGCAGTTCAATGCGAACGTGCCCGACGTGGACAACGTCCTCCGCGTGTCCGACCTGGCCCGGCCGCGGACGGTCGCCGAGGACGCCGCCGCGAGCCGACTCGACCTGTTGCGCGGCGTTCACGACGACTTCGCGGCCACGCACCCCGGCGGCGTCACTCGCGCGCACGCCGCCGCCTACGACCGCGCCGTGCGGCTCATGCGCTCGGCCGGCGGCAAGGTGTTCGACCTGACGGAGGAGAAGGCGAGCGTCCGCGACGCTTATGGTCGCAACCTGTTCGGCCAGGGGTGTCTGCTGGCCCGCCGGCTGGTCGAGCGCGGCGTGTCGTTCGTGGAGGTGACGCTCG
>DASPHQ010000767.1:0-3108 GCA_035629595.1 Urbifossiella sp.
GTACCTCGAAACCCTGCCGGCCGGACCGCGGCTGCGCGAGCTGGTCGCGGGCGAGCGCCGCGCCGGCGTGCCGATGAACGACTTCCTCGTCCAGCTCAACCGGGCGGTGAACCGGCACGTCCGGTACGTCATCCGGATGGAGCCGGGGGTGCAGGCGCCCGAGGACACGCTCGACCTCGGCCGCGGGTCGTGCCGCGACTCGGCGTGGCTGCTGGTGCAACTCGCCCGCCACCTCGGCATCGCGGCCCGATTCGTGTCCGGCTACCTCATCCAGCTCGTCGCCGACGAGAAGCCGGTCGAAGGCCCGGAGGGGCCGGTGGCCGACTTCACCGACCTGCACGCGTGGGCCGAACTGTACGTGCCCGGCGCCGGCTGGGTCGGGCTCGACGCCACCTCCGGGCTGCTGGCCGCGGAGGGGCACATCCCGCTGGCCTGCACCGCCGACCCGACCAGCGCCGCGCCCATCACCGGCTCTTACAGCTGGACCGGCGACGAGAAGGTGATCGAGGGATTCGACCACGACATGCGGGTGACGCGGCTCGACGAGAAGCCGCGGGTGACGAAGCCGTACACCGACGACGAGTGGGCCGCGATCGACGCCCTCGGCCGCCGCGTCGACGCCGACCTGCGCGAGTGGGACGTGCGCCTCACGATGGGCGGCGAACCCACCTTCGTGAGCATCGACGACCGCGAGGCGGACGAGTGGAACACCGCGGCCGTCGGCCCGAACAAGCGCCGCCAGGCGCTCACCCTGCTGAAGCGGCTGCGCGACAAGTGGGCGCCGGGCGGGCTGCTCCACTTCGGGGAGGGGAAGTGGTACCCCGGCGAGCAACTGCCGCGCTGGGCGTTCGGCTGCTGGTGGCGCCGCGACGGCGACGCCATCTGGACCGACCCCGAGCTGATCGCCGACGACGCCGTGCGTTACGGCTTCGGCCCCGCGGACAGCGGCCGGTTCGTGACGCGACTCGCAGAACTGTTGGGCGTGAACCCCGGGCATGTCCTGCCCGGCTACGAGGACGTGTTCTACCACCTGTGGCGCGAGCGGCGGCTGCCGGCGAACGTGGACCCGCTCGACAGCAAGCTCGACGACGAGCAGGAGCGCGCCCGGCTGGCCCGCGTGTTCGAGCAGAAGTTGGGGACGGTGGTCGGTCATGCGCTGCCGGTGCGGCGGACGATCGGCCCCGGGTCGCGGTGGCAGAGCGGCGAGTGGTTCTTCCGCGCGGGGCGGCTGTACCTCCACCCCGGCGACAGCCCGATGGGCCTCCGCCTCCCGCTCGACGGCGTCCCCTGGGAAGTCCCGGCGGCCCGGCAGTTCCTGGCCGAGCGCGACCCGTTCGCGCCGCGGGAGAAGTTCCAGCCGTCCCCGGCGAGCGGCGCGCGTGAGCGCCTGGCGAGCGCCCCGAAGAGCCCGCCCCCGCCGGCCGCCCGCCCCGACGACGACTCGGTCGTCCGCACCGCCCTGTGCGTCGAGCCGCGCGGCGGCATCATGCACGTGTTCATGCCGCCGTGCCGCCTCGCCGAGGACTACCTCGACCTCGTCGCCGCCGTCGAGCAGACCGCCGCCGAGCTGAAGACGCCGGTGCGCATCGAGGGCTACAAGCCGCCGCACGACCCGCGGCTGAATCACTTCTCGGTCACGCCCGACCCCGGCGTCATCGAGGTGAACACGCACCCGGCCGCGAGCTGGGACGAACTCGTCGCCACCACCACGACGCTGTACGAGGAGGCGAAGGCGAGCCGCCTGTGCACCGAGAAGTTCATGCTCGACGGCCGGCACACCGGCACCGGCGGCGGCAACCACGTCGTCATCGGCGGCCGCACCCCCGCCGACTCGCCGCTGCTCCGCCGGCCCGACCTGCTCAAGAGCCTCGTCGGCTTCTGGGTGAACCACCCGAGCCTGTCGTACCTGTTCAGCGGCCTGTTCGTCGGCCCGACGAGCCAGCACCCGCGCGTGGACGAGGCCCGGCTCGACGCCCTCCGCGAGCTGGAGCTGGCGTTCGAGCAGGTGACCGCGAACCGCGGCGAGCACGTCCCCGCGTACCTCGTGGACCGGCTGTTCCGCAACCTTCTGACGGACTCGACGGGGAACACCCACCGCACCGAGTTCTGCATCGACAAGCTGTTCAGCCCGGACAGCGCCACCGGCCGGCTCGGGCTGCTGGAGCTGCGCTCGTTCGAGATGCCGCCGCACGCCCGGATGAGCCTGGCGCAGCAGGTGCTGCTGCGGTCGCTGGTGTCGTGGTTCTGGCGGAAGCCGTACGACAAGCCGCTCGTCCGCTGGGGCACGTCGCTGCACGACAAGTTCATGCTGCCGCACTTCGTCGCCGAGGACCTGGGCGACGCCCTGGCCGAGCTCGGCGACCGCGGCGGGTACGCGCTCGACCCGGCGTGGTTCACCCCCCACGTCGAGTTCCGCTTCCCCAAGCTCGGCGAGCTGACCCGTCGCGGCGTGACCCTCGAACTCCGCACCGCCATCGAGCCGTGGCACGTCCTCGGCGAGGAGGGCGCCCCCGGCGGCACGGCGCGGTACGTCGATTCGTCCGTGGAGCGGGTGCAGGTGAAGGTTCAAGGCCTGACCGACGCGCGGCACGTGGTGACGTGCAACGGCCGCCGCGTGCCGCTCCACCCGACGGGGACGGCCGGCGAGTTCGTGGCCGGCGTCCGCTACCGGGCGTGGCAGCCGCCGAACTGCCTCCACCCGACGATTCCCGTTCACGCCCCGCTCGTGTTCGACGTACTCGACACCTGGAACGAGCGGAGCGTCGGCGGCTGCACGTACCACGTGTCGCACCCCGGCGGGCGCGGGCACGAGACGTTTCCGGTGAACGCGCTGGAGGCCGAGGGGCGGCGGATCGCGCGGTTCTCGGCGCTGGGCCACACACCCGGCCCGGTGAGCGTGCCGCCGGCGGAGGTGAGCCCCGAGTTCCCGCTGACGCTCGACCTGCGGACCGCCGAGCCGGTCCGCTACCGGGCGCCGCAGGCCGCGCCGGACCCCGCCCCGCGCCGGGTGGCGGCGGGTGTGGTAAACTGAACCCGCAAAGCCCGGGGACGGCCGTCCCCGGGTTTTCTGACCGGACGTGGCGACATTCCCACCGCGATGCCCGACCC
>DASPHQ010000768.1:0-2034 GCA_035629595.1 Urbifossiella sp.
GGCACCCGCGCGGCGGCCCGGGTCGGGGGTTTCAGCCCGGAGGGCGTGGGCGTGTAGCCCGGGGTGCAACCCCGGGCGGCGTCCGCGGTGTCACATCTGCCTGGCTCACACGAACCACCCCCATCGCCCACCCGGGGTTGCACCCCGGGCTACACGCCGACGCCCTCCGGGCTAAGACACGAGCCACTGTGTCGGACCGGCAGTCACTTCAGCGTGCTGAGGTACTCCACCAGGTCGCGCACCTCGCGCGGCGTCAGCGCCCGGTCCACCGCCGGCATCGCCGACGTCGGCTGCGTCCGCCGCTCAATGTCCTCCACCGCGATCGACTCGCGCCGGCCGTCGCCGTGGACCAGCACCACCGCCTTCGCGTTCTCCTCCGCGAGCACCCCGCTCACGATGCGGCCGTCGGCCAGGGTCAGCGTCACGGCGCCGAAGCCGGGGGCGATCTTGGCGCTTGGGTTCAACAGCGACTCCATCAGGTACGCCCGGTCCTTCCCCGGCTGAGACGCCACCTTCGACAGGTCGGGGCCGGCGTTGCCGCCGCTGCCGGCGACGACGTGACACCGTAGGCACTGCGCCGCGGCGTGACCCACGAACACCTCGCGGCCGCGCTCGGCGTCGCCGCCGACGAGGCTGACCGCGAACTTGGAGTGTGCCGCCCCGCCAGGCAGAGCCGCCTCGAAGCCCGTGCGGGCCTTGTCGCGGGCCGGGCTCGGCGCCGCCTTCAGCGCCTCGATCACGTCCAGCTGCAACTCGGCCGGCACCGCCTTCGCCGTCAGCTTCTCGGCCCAGGCGTCGAGCGCGGGCGCCTTCAACTTCCCGAGCGTCGCCAGCGCCCGCTGTTGCTCCGCGGGCGCGGCCTTCGCCTCCGCCAGCACCGCCGTCAGGCTCGCGACGCCCTTCGCCGGGTCGGTCGCGGCCAGCACGTCGCGCGCCTCCGCACGCAGCAGCGGGGCCGCGTCCTTCAGCGCCACCGACACCGACTCCGGCAGCGCCTTGGCGCGGCGGTCGGCGAGCACCCGCAGCGCCGCGACGCGGACCGGCACGCCCTTGCCGGCGTCGGCGACCCAGCCGGCGAGCGTCGGCTCGCTGACCTCCAGCCCGAGCGGGCCGATGAGGCCGACTACGTCCGTCAGCAGCGGCCCGGACGCGGAGCCGAGGAGCTTTTCGAACTGCGGCCCGACCACGCCGCGGACGGTCGTCCAGTCGCGCTTCGGGAGCGGGTTCCAGAAGCCGGTGACGCGGTCGCGCGGCGGCGGGTTCGGCCAGTCGCGCAGCGCGAACACCGCCTCCTGCCGCACCCCCGGCGACAGCGACGGGTTCTGCGCCGCGGCCAGCACCCGGGCCGCGTGCTCGGCCCCGCCGAGGCGGAAGTTCGCGCTGATGGCGCGGCGGGCGATCGACTCGTCGTCGGTGCCCGCGGAGAGGTTCGGCAGCACGGCCGCGAGGGCAGAAAACTCGCTCTCGATCGGCAGGTCGTGGACCGCCCGCGCCGCCTCGGCGCGGACGAGCGGGTCGGCGTCGGTCAGCAGCTTCGAGACGCGCTTGTCGCCGAGCCGCCGCTGCACCAGCACGACGCCGAGCCGCACGGAGGCGTTCGGGTCGGCGGCCTTGGCGGCGACGGCGTCGGCGTCGCCGATGCGGGCCAGCGCCGCGACGCAGGCGTGCCGCAGCCACGGGTCGGCGTCCTTGTTGTCGGCGAGCACGCGGAACAGTCGTTCGACCGCCGGCCGGTGCTTCAACTTGCCGAGCGACTGCGCGGCAAAAAACTTGACCCGGTTGGTACGACCGAGGACTAGTTCCATTAGCCCCGCCTTCGCCTTCTCACCCGGGTCGAAGCCTAGCTCCCCGATCACCTTCGCCGCCTGGGCCTCGATTTCAGGATCGTGCGCGAGGAGGGGAGTATCGAGGAACCCTCTCAGTTGCTTGACCGACTTGCAGTAGTTCGCAAGACCCCAGATCGCGTGGATCCGGGTCAATTGATCTTTCTCGGTCCATGACAGTTCGGCCAGCACTTTTTCAGCGTCCGAGGCA
>DASPHQ010000769.1:0-3206 GCA_035629595.1 Urbifossiella sp.
CACGCGGTCACGGGCGGCACCACCACCTCCCCCACCGGACCGACAGTCGGGCTCGCCAGGTGGCGCGCGATCCACCTCAGGGCCTCCGGGCCGTGCCCCGCGACCCACCGCCGGACCTCGTCCACGCCGACCGCCTCGAACACGCCGTGGATCACGTCGACGCCGAAGATCGTCCGACGGGCGGGGTCGAGGATCGCCCCGCCGATGACCTCCATCACCGCCCGCGGGGCGCGGCCCGCGGCCGCGGCCAACACCTCCGCGTTCTCCTCGGCGAACCGCCAGGGGTGGTCCGTACCGGTCATCAGCCCCACCACGACCCCCGCCACCCGCGCCGGGTCGTGCGGGGCGAGGTGCCGAAGCGTTCGGTGCCAGCGGTACAGCCCCTCGTGCGTCACGTGGGAGCCCGGGCCGAGCTCGGCGATCCGGAAGGCGACGGGTGCGAGGGGTGCGGGAATCTGGCCCCGGTCGTGCCACCAGAACGCGAGGAGGTCCAACCCGACGCCGGCCGCCTCCGGGTCGCCCGCGAGGGCGAGGTCGGCGAGGGTGTCGAGCAGCCGGCCCGTCTCCGCGTCGGTCAGGCACTCCCGCCAGCCGTTGAACAGCACCCCGCGCAACACCCGGGAAGCCGGGGGCGGGACGCGGACGACCGCGGTCAGGATGCGGTCGAGCCCCCGCCCGCCGCGGTCCGATGTCGTGGTCGCGAGGACGGCCAGTTCGGGGCGGCGCGCGGCGAGGGCGTCCAGTTCGACCGCCCAGCGGGGCGGCAGGCGGCCGGTCCGCGCCGCGAGCCCGGCGAGGTATCCCAGGGCGACCGAGCGGGCCTCGTCGGCCGCGAGCCACCCGCGGACCGTTCTCGCCAGCCGGGAGCGACGGTCCCGGCGGCCGAGGACGTAGCCCAAGTGCCAAGCCCCCCGTGCCTCGTCGGACCCGAACCAGGCCCCCAGCCCGCGCAGCACAGCCGGGGCGGCGATCAACGCGTCGGCGGCCGCCTCGTACGCCCGCTCGGACCGGTCCTCCGTCCAGAGGTCGTGGGCGGCGCGCGCCGTGAGGTCTTGGACGCGGGTCGCGAGGTCAGTCGCGGCGAGTTCGGCCCGCCACTCCTCCAACGCGGGGAGGTGGGCCGGGGCCGGTGGCCCTCCGTCACCCGGCGGCCGTCGGTGGAACCCGATCACCCGGTCCAACTCGACGACGAGCGCGCGCCGGAGGTCGGCCGGCAGGTCGGTGGTCGGGTACAGGCCGCGGGCCGCGCCGAGCCCGTCGACGTAGCCGAGGCCGCGGAGGCGGGTCACGACCCACCGCCGCGCGGCGTCCCACACGGAGCGCGGCAGGGCGGCGACGGCGGCCAACACCTGCTGCGCGGCGCCGCGCCGGTACCCGTTCAGCGCGGCGCGGGTCGGCGGCATCCACGGGCCCGGGGTGAGCCGCCCGCCGACCATCCGCGGCGGGAGCCCTAGCCCGATGTGGGGCGGCTCGATGGCCGCGAACGCGGCCTCGAGCACGAGGGGCAGGTCGTCGGCCGCCGCCGCCCGGAGCCGGCCGAGCAGGACGGGGAAGCGGGCGTCGAACCGGAGTTCGCTCGGGGTTAGGACCGGCCAGAAGAGTGACCGCCAGACGGCCGTACTGTTGTTCCCGATCCGCGGCTCCGTCTCGTACCGGGCCAGGCGGTAGAGGACCGCCTCGCACGCGGCAAAGTGGTCGGCGAACCCGGCCAGGTTCTGGCACAGCCAGACGAGCTGCCGCCGCCCCCGCCAGCCCCCGGACCCGTCGGACTCGCCGTCGAGCCCGCGGAGCTGGTCGGGGGCAGCCGCCTCGACCGCGCGGCGGAGCCACGCGAGCCCGCGCGCCGGGTCGAACTCGGCCCATGCTTGGAAGAGGCGCGACGGCTCGCGGCCCGCCAGCGCCGTCACGTCCGCCTCCCGCAGCCAGCTCAGAAAGACGCCGCCGACGGGGTCGGCCACCTCCTCGCGGAGGTCGTCGGGGAGTTCCTGGCACCGCTCCTGGAACCGGCGGAAGAGCCGGGCCGGGAGTGCCTCCATGAACTCCCGGAGGCGGTCCCGGAGGCGGCGGCGGAAGAGCGACTGGAACAACCCCACCGCCAGGGCGTGCGGCGTCGCCTCGAAGAAGCGGCCGGCGCGGAGCCCGAGGCCGCACCGCTCGGCCACGTTCAGGCAGTCGAGGAGGTCCGCCTCGGGGAGGCCAAAGTACTCGGCCACGGCCCGAAGCTCGCCGCGGTACTCGGCCGCGAACCCGACGTCGATCGCGACCGTCAGCGCCTCGTAGCAGCGGCGGAACCGGCCGGCGTCGGGGATGTCCGCCGGGAACAGCGTCATCAGCCGCGCCCAGACGTCCTCGGCGTCGACGACCGGGACGGTGCGGAGGTCCGGCCGGCGGACGGTGGCCTCGACGAGTCGGAGGGCCAGCCGCAGGTCGTGGGCGGAGCGGGCGGCGATGCTCCGGAGGACCGGCTCCGGCAGCCCGGCCCCGGGTCCCTGGATGACCGCCAGCACCTCGTCCTCCGACTGCGGCTCCGCCACCACGATCAGGTCCGGGTGGGCGGAGTGCCCCCGCTGGCGGGCCGCCGGGCCGACGGTGACGATGCGGACGCGGTCCGCCGAGTCGGAGAACCACGCGCGGAGCTGCTCCGACTCGGCGTAACTCGTCTCGTCCACCACGAGGCACACGGCGCTCGTCGCCTCGACCGCCCGCCGGAGCCCCGGCGTAAAGTCCGCATGCCGGGCGAGGTAGAAGACGCCGTGCAGCCGGTCGTCCCGGCGGCAGGCCTCGAACACGGCCCGGGTCTTGCCGATCCCGGAGAGCCCGGCAACGTGGAGGACGTTGGGCGTCCCTCGGCCGCGCAGGTGGTGGGCCACGCGGGACACGAGATCGGCCCGCCCGCCGAAGTCGGCCCACGCGTTCGTCAGGCCCGCCCCGCGCTCCCACTCGTGAAGGTACAACGCCCCCGCCCAGCGGGCGGACGTGTCCGGCAGGTGGACCGGGATCACGTTCGGAAGCCGGGTCGCCGCCACCGCCAGCTGCTCCTGCCACCGGAACTCGATCTGGTCGGCGGCGACCTTCAGTCGGGCGGCAATCCGGTCCCCCTCGGCGCGCATCTCGTCCCGGACGTCGTGGCTGGCCGGGTGGGCGGCGCACCAGACGTACACGTCGCCCCGCGCGAGGGCGGCGCGGACGCTGGGGTGGTCCGGCCA
>DASPHQ010000770.1:0-5318 GCA_035629595.1 Urbifossiella sp.
CTCGCCGAGCAACTGTTCCACGACCGCCAGGCCGCCGCCCGCGCCGCGTCGCGGCCCGAGCTGTGCTTCCCCGACGCCGCCTACCTCGACCACGAAACCTGGGTGCGCCCCGCCTTCGCCCGGCTCGGCGACCTGCGCGGCAAGCGTGCCCTCGACTACGGCTGCGGGCACGGCATGGCCGCCGTCGTGCTCGCCCGCGCCGGCGCCGACGTGACCGCCTTCGACCTGTCGCCGGGCTACGTCGCCGAGGCGCGCGAGCGGCTGCGGGCCAACGGCGTCGCCGGCACCGTGGTCGCGGCCGACGGCGAACACCTCCCGTTCCCCGACCGCTCGTTCGACGCCGTGTGGGGGAACGCCATCCTGCACCACCTCGACCTGGCGAAGGCCGGCCGCGAACTGGCGCGCGTGATGCGGCCGGGCGGCGTCGCGGTGTTCTGCGAGCCGTGGGGCGGCAACCCGCTCCTCGGCGCGGCGCGGCGGTGGCTGCCGTACCCTGCCAAGGACCGCACCCCCGACGAGGTGCCGCTCACCGCCCGCGACCTCCACCCGCTGCGGGCGTCCTTCCCGGTCGTGGAGTGGGACGGCTTCCAGCTCCTCGGCATGGTCCGTCGGGTGTGGCAGGGCAGCGGACTGCGGCTGTTCGACGCCGCCGACCGCTGGCTGCTGCGGGCGCGGCCTGAGCTCAAAAACTGGTGCCGGTACGTGGTCGTGACTCTGGCGGCTGGCTAAACTGGCGCGCCTGTGCGGAAGGTGTCGCGCCGGGCCGCCGCGATGGAAACGCCGAAAGCACCTGATAAGCCGGGAGCTCCCGCCCCCGCCTCGCCGCCGCCGAACGGGCGGGCCGCTCACCTTGCGCTCGCCGCGGTCGCGGTCGTCTTCCTCGGGCTGCTCGCCGTCCGCGGGTACGGTCCCCGCCTCACGTCGCGGCCGACCGAGCCCGTGGCCGCCGCGGTGCTCGACCTCAACCGCGCCGACGCCGCCGAGCTCGAACAACTCCCCGGCGTCGGCCCGCGCCTCGCCGCCGCCATCGACGCCCACCGCCGCGACCGCGGCGGCTTCCGCTCCGTGGACGACCTCCGGGCCGTGCCGGGCGTCGGCCCGGTGATGATCGACCGGCTCCGCCCGCTGGTGAAGGTGGAGCCGCCCGCCGCGGTCGTGCCCGTGCGCGCCGACCCCGAGTTGCCGCCGCGGGTGCGGGCGCAGGCGCCCGACGAGCCGGCCGCACAAGTTCGCGCCCCGGCCGTCCGCAAGATTCAGCCGGGCGACCCGCCGATCGACGTGAACACCGCGTCGGTCGACGAACTGCAACGGCTTCCCGGCGTCGGTCCGGTCATGGCGGGCGCCATCGTCGCCGGCCGGCCGTTCCGCAGCGTGGGCGAGCTGGACCGCGTCCGCGGCATCGGCACCAAGACGCTCGACAAGCTGCGGCCGTTCGTGGTCGTCGGCCGGTAGTCACGTCCCGCGCCGGATTCGCGTGCTAGCGTTCCTCCAACCGGTTTCACACGCAGGAGGGACCGATGGGTGCGAGCAGCTGGCGGTACTACACCCCGTACCGGGAGGACCCCGAGGCGGCGCTGCAGGAGCTGCGGCAGCGGGTGTTCGCCGAGGGGGATTATTCGATGGGCTTCGGCGGGTTCACGAAGGTGAACGGCTCCGGGGCGTTCGACGGCGGGTACCCCGGCACCCCGGCCGGGTTCGACCCGCTCGCCGGCGTCCGTGCCTTCGCCCGGCAGAACCCGGAGATGGCCCGGCTGCTGCGGGCCGTCGAGAGCGGCGACCTCTCCGGCCTGTCCGGCGAGGAGCGACAGGCCGCCCAGCAGTTCCGCACGCTGCTGAACGCCTTCCCGCTACCCGGTCAGGCGCTGCCGCGGCTGCACGACCCGGACGACGACGACGAGGACGACGGGGACGAGGACAATGGCGACCGGCCGGGGTCGATCGACGAGGCGCTGGAGCAGGCGGCCGAGGACGGCACGCACTCCATCCTCGACATCCAAAACACCGGCCGGCGGCGCGGGTTCGGGGTGGCGACGCCGTACCCGCCGCGGGCGGTCGAGCAGGTGTTCGGCACGCTTCAGCCGACGCACGAGCAGGTCGAGGAGAGCTGGGACGACGTGGCCGAGCGGCTGGAGCGGTGGGAGGCGCACTACGTGGTCGTGTACGCGAAGGGGAAGCCGGCCGAGTACGCGTTCATCGGGTGCAGCGGGGACTGACTGGTTTCGTGGAGGCATAAGGCCGGTAGCCGCGGGCTTCAGCCCGCGCCCACCTGCGGCGGAGCACCCGGGAGCCACGACCCTGTGACACCGCCGACGCTCGCGCGGGCTGAAGCCCGCGGCTAACAGGCAATACACCTCCGCCGAACCGACACTAACTAGCGGCCGCCGCCCGCCGCTTCTCGCGCTCGGCGATCTCCTCGGCGAACAGCTCGCGCACCTTCTTGCGGGCGAAAAAGTCCACCACCCACGGCGCGAACCGGTTCACCAGCACCAGCAGCTTCCCCTTCAGCGTCAGCGTCACCTCCGTCTTGCCCGCGGCGATCGCCTTCAGCGTCGCCTCCGCCACTTCCTCGCTCGTCATGCCGCGCATGTGGTCCATCTGCATGCGGGCCTTCTGCTCCAGCATGTTCTTCGAGAAGTTCGTCTGCGTCAGGCCGGGGTTCACGACGACGACCTGGATGCCGTCCTTCGCCAGCTCGGCCCGGATCGCCTCGCTGAACCCCGCCACCGCGAACTTGCTCGCCGAGTACAGCGACCGCGCCGGCAGCGCCCGCCGGCCCACCACCGACGAGATGTTCACGATCGCCGGCGTGGTGCCGTCCTTCAGCAGCGGCAGGCACGCCCGCGTCGTCTCGATCAGGCCGAAGAAGTTCGTCTCGAAGATGGTGCGCAGCACCTGCGGGTCGGAGTCCATGAAGTGCCCGGTGGCGCCGATGCCGGCGTTGTTCACGAGCACGTCCAGCCCGCCGAAGTGCGTCCGGGCCGCGGCCGCCATCGCCTCGCGGTCGGCCGGCACGGTCACGTCGGCGGCCACGGTCTCGATGGTGCCGCCGGCGGCGCGGACCTCCGCGGCCAGCTCGTCGAGCAGCGGCCGCGAGCGCGCGGCGGCGAGGACGCGGCAGCCCTTCTTCGCGGCGACGACGCACAGCGCCCGGCCGATCCCCTGGGACGCCCCCGTGACCAGCACCCGCAGCCCGGCCAGCTTCCGACGCGGCATCGCTTCCCCTCGCGGTTCGTACCCTGTTCGTTGTAGCGGCGGGTGGGCGCGACCGCTGCGCCGGTGGCCGACGGCGGCGGGGCAAACCCGGGGGGTCGTGATGGCTGTGACGGTTTTCACGAACGCGACGCTCGTCCTCCCCGACCGCCTCGTCCCCGACGGCTCGCTGGTCGTGGAAGACGGCCGGATTCGCGCCGTGAACGAGACGCCGACGGCCGGCGGCATCGACCTCGGCGGCGCGTACCTCGCGCCGGGCTTCGTGGACCTACACGTCCACGGCGGCGACGGGGCCGACTTCATGGACGGCACCGCGGAGGCGTTCCGCACCGTGTGCCGCTGCCACGCCCGCCACGGCACCACGTCGCTGACGCCGACCAGCACCGTGGCGCGGATGGATCAGTACCTCCGCTTCCTGGAACTGTGCGGCGAACTGGCCGGCGACGTGCCCGGCGGCGCCCGCATCGTCGGCTGTCACTTCTACGGCCCGTACTTCGCCCGCCCCGCACGCGGCTGCCACCCGGATCAGGACTTCCTCACGCCGGACGAGGACAACGCGACGGCGTTCACGGCGCTCGCCGATCGGATGCCGCTGGTGGTCACCGTCGCCCCGGAGATTGCGAACGCCGAGTGGCTGGTGCGCACCTATTCCGCACGCGGCGTGCGCTTCAACGCCGGCCACTCGCACGCCACGTTTCCGCAGGTGGAAGAAGCGGTGCGCTGGGGCGTGCGGCACGTCGATCACCTGTTCTGCGCCATGTCCGACCGCGCCCGTCTGCGGCAGACGCAAACCTTCCCCATGCGCGCCGGCGTGATGGAAGCGACGCTCTACTTCGACGAGCTGACCACCGAGGTCATCGCCGACGGGAAGCACCTCAGCCCCGAGCTGCTGCGACTGGCGTACAAGCTGAAGGGGCCGGACCGGCTGGCGCTCGTCACCGACGCGATGCGCGCCGTGGACCTGCCCGACGGCACGTACTGGTTCGGCCCCGAGGGGACGGGCGAGCGGATCGTGAAGCGCGACGGCGTCGGCGTGACGCTCGACGAGACGGCGCTGGCGTCGGCGGTGATGGGGATGGACCACTGCGTGCGGACGACGCACCGCACGGCCGGGGTGCCGCTGCCGGAGGCGGTGCGGATGGCGAGCCTGACGCCGGCGCGGATCCTCGGCGTGGATGCGGACGTGGGGAGCCTGGCGGTCGGGAAGCGGGCGGATTTGGTGGTGCTTGACCGCGAACTGAATGTGAGCGCGGTTCACGTCGGCGCGGGGCGGGTGGTGTAACGCGCCGCCGCTTGCGGCGTTGCAGCGCATGCCCTGCAACGCCGCAAGCGGCGGACTCGTCCGGTCAGTCGGTCAGGTTCACGAGGTAATCCTCGAACGCCTTCCGCGCCGTGAACTCGGCGGCCATCAGCGTCCGCTCGCGCGCCGTCAGCCCGTCGATCTCGCGCTCCTGCGTCGCCAGCCGGGCCAGGTACGTCTGGAACACCTCCGCCTCGCGCGGCGTCGCCGCCAGGTTCTTGCGGATGCGGTCCTGGTCGGCCCCGACCCGCGCCAGGTCGGCCTTCACCTGCGTCAGGTCGCGCGTCTGCCCGTCCCACGCCGCCTTCAGCGTCAGCGCCTCCGCCAGCTTCGCCTTCAGCGCCGGCGTCGCCTCGTTCAGGCTCAGCACGAACCGGATGGTCTGGTCCGGGGTGTTCGACAGCACGACCTGCGTGCTCACGTCACGCTCCTCGTTCACCACGAACGTCTTCTCCTCCGCGGCCTTCACCGCCACCTGGAACCGGTACACCCCCGCCGTGTCCTCGACCGGCCGGTCCGTCTCCACCAGCTTGAACTGCTGGTTCGTCCGGTTCGGGTGCTCGATCACCAGCGTCCGGTCCGTCTGGCTGCGGTTGGCGACGCGGTACTTCTTCTCCTCCCGCACCTTCGTCGTGGTGGTGACGACCCCCTTGACCACCCGCACGTTCGTGATGCGGCTGGTGCCGGGGCCGTTCTGCGGATCGACCTCGGTGCCGAGGTCGATGGCGTAACTGACGAGCCGCTCCTCACCCGGCTGCACGTCCATCACGCGGGTGTCGCCGGCGTAGGTGCTGCCCTCGAACACCGT
>DASPHQ010000771.1:0-4802 GCA_035629595.1 Urbifossiella sp.
ACGACGGCCGCCCCGACCCCCGTGTACCCCGCCTGTCGGTCCATCGTCCCGGCCGGGTGGAAGAACGGGGCACGTCCGAGCAAGGTCATCCCGAGGGCGGGGTCGTCCGAACGCCACCACTCGGCCCGGTACGTGGCCGGCCACCCGTAGTACAGATCGACCTCGGTGCCCGCGGGGCGACTCGGGAAGCCGCCGCCGATCCCGGGCTGCCAGCACCAGAGGTTGGCCGCCAGCAGGACTGCCCCCGCGACGGTGAGCGAGACCCACGTCGAGCCGTCCTGTCGCACGAGACCTCCGAGACAGCATGTGTGGATCCGCGCTCCGAGGGCGAGTCCGATCACGGGGGAGGAGGGACCGCCGGCGGTGTGGGCTCCGCGGCCCGGGCCGCGCGGCCGGCGAGGAACACCAGCAGGCGCGCGCCCCCGTACCCGATCCAGCTGGCGGCCGGGAAGGCGAGGATGAACGCCAAGACCACGGGCATCCCCCCGCCGGTTGCCGCGTACACGGCCGCCGTGCCCACGCATCCGGCCGCGACCGCCCCGACCGGCACCGGGTGGCGGACCCGACCGGTCAGGATGAGGTAGCCCACCCAGCCGGCGATCACCCCCACCACGCCCCCGACCAAAAAGAACGGGACCAGACTCCACCCACCCCGCCCGAGCAGGTCCAGCCCGAAACCCACTGCCGCGAGGCACCCCCCGGCGGCCAGGACACCGGCTGTCGCCCGGCGCTGGCCCCGGCGGTGCTGCACCAGCACCGCTGCTGTCCGTTCGGGGGCGACCGAGCGGACCGCCCGCGCCTCCCCCCGCGCGTCGCGCAACCGGCCCAGCGCGGACCCGCCGAGTGCACCGGCGGCCGCCCCGGGCAGGGCCAGGACCACGCCCACGAGCAGGCCCCAGCCGGTGTGGCCCCTGGGCGGGTCGTCGAATAGGCTGCCGATCATCGCGCCGCCGCCGAGCGCGATTACGCCCCCCACGGGCACCCCGATCAAGGCGAACAGGGTCCGATACATCCGGTCCTCCCCGTGGCCCCTGTCCGGTGCGGGGTCCGGCTCTGCAGCGACTGGGTCGGTCTCTTCAGCCCTCGCCCGCGGGCGCTCGACGGAGGCGAAGGGCCACGAGCACCGCGACCGTGACCAGGACAACTCCCCCCACGACCGCGGCCGTGGTCCCGACGGGAAACTTCTCCGGCTCGCCCGGCGGCGGTTCCGTCACGATCGGCGGAGCCTTCGGCCGCTCGAGGACGTAGGTGATCAGCTTGTCCCGGCCTGTCGTCTGGAAGTCGGGCGGGCGCCCTTGCCCGTGCTCGTTGATGCACAGCCGGAGCGTGTCGCCTTCGAGGCGGTAGACGCCGGGCATGGGCCTCGCCTTCGGCGGCGCGTCGAGAAGGGTGAGGTCGATCGCCTTGGGCATCTGCAGGGGGTCGAGGGTGTAGGTCGCCGCGCTGGTGCGGCCGTCCTCCCCCGCCTGGATCACCTTGCTCCCGTCGAAGATGAAGGACTTCAGGCCGCGCTTCGCGACCTCAGTGATCACCTGGCCCTGGTGCTCGACGGACACCACCGTCCATTCACCCTGTAGCGCCGCCGTGTCCGTCTCGGCCGCGGCGGCCGTCTGCCTCGCCTTCTCCGCCCGCATCGCGGCGGCCGCGGCAGGCCGCATGAAGACGAGTAGTTCGACCGGGTCCTTGCCGGGCGTTAAGTCCTTCGGCCGGGTCTTCTTGAACCCCTTCCCCATTGCCACACGGAGGGTGTCGCCCTCCAGCACGTAGATGCCCGGGTCGGCCTCCGCTTCGGCCTTGTCGTCGCGGCGGAGGTCGATTTCCTTAGGCGACCGGGTCGGGTCGAGTTTGTACGCCCAGGCGTCGCGGGTCCGGCCCCTCTCGCCCGGGATCAGCTTGTCGCCCTGGAACGTCCAGGTGATGCCGGCGATGTGCTCGCCCGTGAATTTCTCGCCGAACATCTCGAGGGCGACGAGCTCCCATTTCCCCTGCAGCGCCTGCACGTCCGTCGGGGCGTCCCCCCGGGCCGTCCCGGCGGCCAGCAAGCAGACGGTCAGGGTCACAAGTCGGCGGGGCGGCATGGCAGGACTCTCGCCGAGTGCGGGTCGGTCCGGCCAGGCCGGGCGACTGGGGAGGCGGGTGGTCGCGTCATCGCCCGGCCGCCGGAGCGCCTTGAGAGTAACGCGCCTCGTGAGCCGGAACCAGTGTGGGGCTGCTCGGGAGCCCATCTACGAAACAACCCCGCCGACCGGCCGGAGCCGTGCGGCGGGGTGTGCGCGGCCGTGGTCACAGTGATGACGTCGATCCACGGTCCGACACTGCACTGACGTCGCTACCGCTTCTCCCGCCGGAGTTCAAGCAGGATGGCATCGCTATCCGGCCCCGTCCGGAACTCCGCCGGGGTAACCCCCTTCTGGGAGAGGCAGAGCCTCAGCGTGTCGGCCCCGACCTCGTAGCTGCCCACCATCCGCTTCCCCTTACCGCCGTCCTCGACCGCCTCGATCACCTTGGGGGACTTCGCCGGGTCGAGGGTGTAGGTGAGCGCCTTCGCCCCCTTCTCCTTGCCGGCCGCCTCGCCCGCCTTGCCGGCGGCGAAGACGACCCGCTGGAGGGGCGGTTGGTCCAGCTTCTTCCCCTTGACCTCCGCGGAGGTGACGACCCACGCGCCGTCGAGCCGCGCGATGTCCTTCTGGGCCGTCGCGTCGGGGGAGTTCGGGGCGAGGAGCACGAGGACTGCGATCGCCTGCATCACGCACCTGGGGAAGAGGTTACCGACGCACAGCCTTCCCGGCCGCCATGTCAGCGTATCGGCGTCTTACGATTCGCCAGCGGGGTGACATCCTTGGTGGATCCCGCCCGACTCACGCGGCCGCCCCGAACTCCCGAAGTACGGCCTGGAGGGTCGGCTTGTTCGCGGCAGCTTGGAGCGGGCTCTTTTTATACATGTACTGGCTGCCGCGCTTCCCGTTCGCCTTGGCCCCGCGCTCCAGGAGCGCGCGAGCGATCCGCGCGGCCGGTTCGTCCTTGAGCTCGCGTGCCTGGCCGCACAGCACGAGTGCGTCCCACCCCTGCGGGCAGCGGGCCGACAGCTTCGCCCCCTTCTCGATCAGTAGCAGTGCGATCTGGGGGTGGGCGTAGAGGACGGCGAGTAGGAGGGCCGTGTGCTTCTGGAACAGGGCTTCGGTATCCGCCCCCGCGTCCAGGAATTCACGGACCTTTGCGAGGTCTCCTTCCATCGCCGCCTTCGGCAGGGCCAGCTTGTTCGGCTTCTTCCCCGCGGGCTTGTCTTCTCCGGCCTGCTCTGCGGTTGGCTTCTGGCCCTCGGGGCACAGGTCGATGTCCACCTTGAGCTTCTCGGCCAGCGCGTCGAAGCACTCCTCCCCGATGCCGTCACTCCACTGCCCCTGCGTGTCGGCGACGAGCTTCTGCAACTCCGCCGCCGTGAGTTTCTTCGGAGCGGTGTACTCGGTCGTCACGACGAAGCCCTTGTACGCGTGGGTCAGTCGGACCCTCCCGCCCTCAATCCCCAGGGCGGCGAGTGCGGTGTCGATGTAGTCGGCACACTCATCCTTCGACTCTGCCCCGTGCAAGGCCTTGATCGTCTTCGCGTCCGTGACTGGCTTGCCCCGCTTGGCGACCGAGGCGATACCCTGGATTCGAACCAGCATGGAGTACTCCCGCGCGAGGTCGGGACAGTATCGCCTATCGGGACGCGAACGCAATCGTGGAGTCTCTGTGGATGGCATCCGACCGAGCAGCGGCCGGGGTACGCGCCAGGGTGGGTGAAAGCTGGCCACACTGGGGTCAGAAGGTTCGCACGGCCAGCCGGTACCTATCATTCAGTGGGGTTTTCCACGACGGTCAGCGGGGGATGGCATGGACCAGGAGGATCCGGAACTCGCGGCCGAGGTGGTTTGCGCCATCGCACGCTCGGTCCTCGCCGCCGAAGGCGACGCCGAGCGGCTGCAGGCGATCCCTCTCGGGAACACGGTGACGCGGCTGGTGGCGATGCGCGACGACGTGCCGGCGGGCGAAACGGACCAGTACAAGCTGGTCGCGCTCGCCTCGGCCGTGCAGCGGGCGAAGGACGGCGACCGGGACGCTCGCGGACAACTCCCGGACCTCGTGCGAGCTGTGCGCGAGTGGTTCGGGTTGCGGGGTTGACCGGTCACGTCAGCCACCAGACCCCGGCAGCGGGCGGGGCTAGTTCCGGCTCGCCGGGAGGACGACACCCACCGGCGGCTCGGGACTGGCCGCCCACCCGCCTGCACCCGCTCCCTCCGCCTCCCGGCACCGGAATGCCGACGGCCCGCGTCGCGTTCAACCCCCGGGCGTCACTTGTCGGCCTTCTGCCGCGCGAGGACGAGCAGGTAGGAGGAGGAGTCGCCCTTCGCCGTCCCGAACCCCTTCGGGAACGGGTGCCGCACCCCGACGCGGCTGTTCCACGTCCCGCACAGCTTCAGGGTGTCCCCGTCCAAGTCGTAGATGGCGGTGTTGACCACCTCCTCCTTCGCCTCGTCGAGGATCGTGAAGGTCATCCGCTTCGGCGTCTTGGTGGCCTCCAGGCGGAAGGTCGCCTGCATCGTCACCGGGCGGGGGGTCGCCATCGTCAGCCGGTCCCCCTCGAAGGTGTAGACCAGCCCGATGGCCTCCTTATCCGGCCGGCCCCCCGCCTCCGCCCGCGTGATCGCCCACTTGCCCTGGAGCGCCTTCTGGTCGCCGTCCTGTCCCTTCGCCGGCCCGGCGGCACACACGGCCGCCGCGAGGGACGCGGCGAGGAGGGCGGTTGTCGGGAGGGGGTGTCG
>DASPHQ010000772.1:0-2804 GCA_035629595.1 Urbifossiella sp.
AAGATGACCAAGGCCAAGCTCAACGTCATGGAAATCGGGCTGGAGGACGCCCGCCGGCTGTTGCGCACTGCCCAGCAGGGCGAGCGCAAGGCGTACGGCGCCCTCCGCGAGTTGATGGCCGTCCAGGAAGGCCCGCGCTTCCGGGTGAAGGACCGCGAGCTGCCGATCATGGTGTCGAACATCCCGCTGTCCGAGGAGCTGGTCGTCGATCAGGCCCTGTGCCGCCGCCCCGAGCTGGCGCTGACCGCGGCCGGGGCGGACGCGTTCCGGCTTGAGGTGTACGCCCAGGGCGCGGTCCGGTTCAAGAAGACGGTGCCGACGCTGGCGACCGGCGGCGACATCAAGGCCCGGGACGTGCCGGCCACGGTCCGCGAGCTGGGCGGGCAGTACAAGCCGGGGGCGATCATGCCCGAGATGCCGCCGCAGCTGGTCGGCAACCAGGCCGACCGGGTGGCCCGGGCGATGCACTACAGCCAGCGCGCCGACGCGGTGTACGAGAAGGTCCGCAACCTCGTCCGCCTGGAGGCCGAGAACGCCTTCTTCGAGTACGAGCTGGCCGCGAAGAACGTGACCGGCGGGAAGCGGAAGTTCGACTCCGGCAAGAGCCTGATGGAGAGCGTGCGCGAGTTGGCGGACAACCCCAACGCCGAGCGCGAGCAGCTGGTCCGCGGGTACGTCGAGGCGGCGCGGGCGCAGTCGGACTACGTCGAGGCGGTGTGGCAGTACCTGCTGACGCTCGCTCACCTGGAGCGGGTGACCGCCGGCGGCGTCCGCCCGGACTTCCCGGGCCGCTAGGGGCCGCTAGGCCCGGGTCGATGACACGAATGGCTTTTTGACGGGGCGAAGCCCACCCGCCGCGGCGGGTGGGCTTTCCGCTCCAATGACGTGAACCGAATTCCCTGATACTTCCGGGGGTGGGCCGTGGTACGGGTCTCCGCGTGGACGGCGATGACGATGCTGGTGGTGGCCATCGGCCTCACCGCCCCGGCCGCGGCCCAGCCGCCCAAGGTGCTCCACCTGGGCGTCCTCAGCGGCATGTTCCGCGACATCCCGCCGCCCCTCATCCACGCCGCCGCCGTCCCGTTCCGCGACCTCCTCAAGCGGCAGACCGGCCTCGACGGCGAGGTCGAGGTCGTCGCCGACCACGAGGAGCAGGCCGCCCGGCTCCAGGCCAAGAAGCTCCACATCGGCGTCTTCCACGGGTTCGAGTGGGCGTGGGTGAAGGACCGCCACCCGGACCTGATCCCGCTGGCCGTCAGCGTCCCCGCCCGGAAGTTCCAGGCGGCGCTGGTGGTGAAGGCCGACTCGAAGGCCCGGGTGCCCGCCGACCTCAAGGGTAACGTGGCGGTGCCGCTCGGCACGAAGGCCCACTGTTACCTGTTCGTCGAGCGCCTCGCCGAGACGCTCCCGGCCGGCACCTGCGTCGCCACCCATATGCCGAAGAACGGCCCCGAGGAGGTGATCGACCTCATCCTCGACGGCAAGGAGCAGGCCGCCGTGATGGACGTGGCGTCCCTGGCCGCATTCCAGAACAGCCAGCCCGGCCGCGCCGCCCAGCTGCGGGTGCTGACGCAGAGCGATCCGTTCCCGTACACGACGGTGGTGTACCGCAAGGACGCGATCAGCGCGGAGATGGCGGGGAAGATCAAGGCGGGCCTGCTGAACACGAAGAACGAGGCGAGCGGCAAGGCGTTCCTGTTCCTGTGGCGGCTGAAGGGCTTCGAGGAGCTGCCGGCCGGACACGACGCCGAGTTGCGGGCGGTCACCGCGAAGTACCCGCCGCCGCCGCGGCCGGCGATGGGGATGATGGCGAACCCCGAGTAGTGCGACCGCTACACGCCGCGCCGCCCGCAACCCCCGGTCCCCGGGGGTTGTTGGCGTTTCGGAGGAACCCGGCTGCTGACCTCCGCCCACGTGCGGATCGTCGCATATACTATAAATCCGTCCACTAATCCACGGCGCGGTGGTTTCCCCGCCCCCTATGATGGGCTGTTCCCGAGTTCGGCGAGGCGCGTGATGGCGGGAGTTCAGACGGTCTCGATCGCCCAGGAAGTGCGCACCCGGTTCATCCGGTACGCCATGTCGGTCGTCACCGGCCGGGCGCTGCCGGACGTCCGCGACGGGCTCAAGCCGGTGCAGCGGCGCATCCTCTACGCCATGTACGAGGACCTCAACCTCACCGCGAACCAGAAGCCGCGCAAGTGCGCCAAGATCGTCGGCGACGTGATGGGGAACTACCACCCGCACGGCAACCTGGCGCTGTACGACGCCCTCGTCCGCATGTCGCAGGAGTGGGTGCTGCGCGTCCCGCTCATCGACGGCCAGGGGAACTTCGGCTCGGTGGACGGCGACCCGCCCGCGGCCGACCGGTACACCGAGGCGCGCCTCACCCGGGTGGCCGAGTCGCTGCTGAGCGAACTCGGCCAGGAGACGATCGACTACCAGCAGAACTACGACGGCACCCGCCGCGAGCCGCTGGTGCTGCCGGCGCAGTTCCCGAACCTCCTGGTGAACGGCAGCTCCGGCATCGCGGTCGGCATGGCGACGAACATCCCGCCGCACAACCTGCGCGAAGTGATCGACGCGACGGTCGCGCTCATCGACGACCCCGCCATCAGCGTCGACGACCTGATGAAGCACGTCTCCGGCCCCGACTTCCCGACCGGCGGCATCATCCTCGGCCGGCAGGGCATCCGCGACGCCTACGAGACCGGCCGCGGTCGCGTGCGCGTGCGCGCGAAGGCCGCGATCACGGAGATCGGTCGCGGCAAGGAGGCCATCGTCGTCACCGAGCTGCCGTTCAT
>DASPHQ010000773.1:0-3575 GCA_035629595.1 Urbifossiella sp.
TAGCCCGGGGCAACGCCCCGGGACGGTAACGGGTACGGATCACCCCGATCCTGTATCACTCACTCACGCGCTCGACGGCTTGCTCGGGCGGAAGGCCTGCATCACCTCGTACAGGTCGTGGCTGACCATCACCTCGTCGTCGAGGAAGTCGTTGATCCAGACGTAGTTCATCCGCTGGGCCATGGCCGCGACGGGGAGGAGGTCGGCGAGACGGACCCGCACTTCGGGCTCGGGACGCTCCTGGACGTTCTCGCTCGGCGGCTTGTAGAGGCGGAGCCGGGTGACCATGTGTTCCTCCGTGGACCCGCCCGGGGCGGTCGCGTAGTCTGTCGCGCGGCCCGTCTGCGTGCGACCGTTCCCGTGGCTCGTCCCCTCTTTTCGACCCGCCGCCCCCGGCCGCTTCAGCCCGGTTGACGGGTGTGAGGGATTCCGGCGCCCGGCCCGGTAAGATGTGTCGAGCAGTCAAGCGGTACGTGGGCGGAGGCGGGGCATGGCGACGGCGGCGTTCAAGGAGTGGGCTGTTATCTGCCGGGCGCTCGCGGACGGCCGCCAGAGCGTCATCATCCGCAAAGGCGGCATCGCCGAAACCGTCGGCGAATTCCGCCCCGAACACGATCGCTTTCTGCTGCTTCCGACCCACTTCCACGAACAGCACCGCACCGGGATCAAGCCGGACCTGCTGCCGCTCCTCGACACCGCCGAGGCCGACCGGGCGCCCGCCGGCACGCTCCGCTTCACGCACGTCGCAGTCGTGACCGCCGTGCGGAAGGTGACCGACCTGGCGCGCGTCCTGGCGCTCGACGGCCTTCACGGCTGGACCGCCGACACCGTCCGCCAGCGCTTCCACTACCGCACGCCCGGCCTTTTCGTGCTGACGGTGCGTGTGTCGGCCCTCCCCGCGCCGGTCGAGGTGCCCGACCGGCCCGAGTACGCCGGCTGCAAGACGTGGGTCGAACTGACCGACGACGTGCGGATCGATGGGGCGAAGCCGGTCCTTCGCGACGAGGCGTTCGCGGCCTACTCGGCGGCGGTGAGCGCCGCCCTGACCGCGGACCTCAGCTCGCCCTCCTGACACTCGAACACGGTGCGCAGGTCGATCAGGAACCGCCCGCCCTGCACCCGTCCCACGACCGCCGGCGACCCCATCCGCAACCGCTCCGCCAAGTCCGCTTCGCTCGCCGCGGCGACCGCGACCACGGCCGTCGGCACCGCCACGTCGGGAAGTGACCCGCCGCCGACGTAGGCCACGTCCTCGTTCACCTCCGCGCTCACGCCGTCATCCCGTAACGCTGCTGCGAATGCTTCGGCGCGCGCCAGCAGTTCCGTAAGTAGTGTCGTGAGCATCCGCAGGACGGGAATGTCGCGGCGGGCGCGGTCGGGGTCGCGGTAGAGGCGCAGGGTGGCTTCGAGTGCGGCGAGCGACATCTTGTCGAGCCGGAACGCCCGCATGAGCGGGTCGGCCTCAATGCGCTGAATCAGGTCGGCACGGCCGGCGATGATCCCCGCCTGCGGCCCGCCGAGGAGCTTGTCGCCGCTGAACAGCACCAGGTCGGCGCCGGCCGCGATGCCGGCCGAAACGAGCGGCTCGCCGGGAAGGCCGAACGGCGCCAGATCGATGGCCTGCCCGCTCCCGGCGTCGTCGATGACCGGCAGGCCGTGCTTGCGACCGAGCGCCACGAGGTCGTCCAGACTCACTCCCTTCGTGAACCCGCGGACGCGGTAGTTGCTGGTGTGAACCCGCATCAGCGCCGCCGTGTTCGGACCGACCGCCCGTTCGTAATCGGCGACGCGCGTGATGTTCGTGGTGCCGACCTCGCGGAGCGTCGCCCCGCTCACCGCCATGATGTCGGGGATGCGGAAGCCGCCGCCGATCTCGATGAGCTGGCCGCGTGAGACGATCACTTCGCGGCCGGCGGCGACCGCCCGCAGCACGATCACGGTGGCAGCAGCGCAGTTGTTCACCACCGTCGCCGCCTCCGCGCCGGTGATGGCGCGGATGCCGTCGCGAACGGCGTCCTGCCGCGCCCCGCGCTTCCCCGTGGCGAGGTCGAGTTCGAGGTTGAGGTAGCCGCGGCCGGCGTCGAACGCGGCCCGCGCCGCCTCCTCCGCGAGCGGCGCCCGCCCGAGGTTCGTGTGCAGTACGACGCCGGTGGCGTTGATGACCGGCCGCAGCCGCGCGACCGATTCCAAATCGAGCTGCGACACGGCCGCGGCCGCGACGGATTCCGTGGAAACGTCACCCGTCTCGCCCCCGGCCGCGAGCGCGGCTCGGATGGCGTCCAGTCGCTTCCGAACGGCGGCGGTAAGAGCCGCCGCGGAATGGCGTCCGCGCGCCGCCGCGGCGGCGGCCGTTTCGAGCACGCGGGCGACGGCCGGCAGGTCGCGGAACGGGTTGCTCATGCCGCTGTTCTATCGGCCCGGCTACAATGGGAGGACCGATCCCCCGCCGGAATCCCATCGGAACTCGTGATGGAACTGCATCAGCTGCGCTACTTCGTGGCGGTGGCCGAGACCGGCAGCTTCACCCGCGCCGCGGAGCGCGAGGGCGTCACGCAGCCGACCCTGAGCGAGCAGGTCATCCGCCTCGAAGGGAAGCAGCACGGCGTCGGCCGCCGGCTGTTCGACCGCCTCGGCCGCAAGGTCGTCCTGACCGACGCCGGCCGCGAACTCCTCGGCCGGGCGCAGGGCATCCTCGCGGCCGTGAACGAGGCCGAGCGCGCCGTCCGCGACT
Source organism: Urbifossiella sp. (assembly GCA_035629595.1). Classification (GTDB taxonomy): domain Bacteria; phylum Planctomycetota; class Planctomycetia; order Gemmatales; family Gemmataceae; genus Urbifossiella. The sequence goes on from DASPHQ010000773.1 coordinate 2,732, forward strand.
CGGGCGAGGGCGGCCGGTTGCGCGCCGGCGCCATCCCGACCATCGCGCCATTCCTTCTGCCGGGCGTGGTGTCGCGCTTCACGAAGGCTCACGCCGCGGTGCAGCTGCAAATCTACGAGGAGCGGACCGAGCACCTCCTCGCCGCGCTCGTCGCGGGGGAGCTGGACGTGGGCGTGATGGCCCTGCCGGTGCGGAACGACAACCTCCACGTCGAGAAGTTGTTCGCCGAGCCGCTGGTCGTGGCCCTGCCGGCGGCGCACCGCCTCGCCGCCCGCACCGTCGTGAAGCTGGCCGACGTGCTGGACGAGCCGTTCATCCTCCTCGACGACGTTCACTGCTTCGGCGATCAGGTGTTGAGCCTGTGCCGCCGCGGCGGGGCGGAGCCGAAGGTGGTGTGCCGCGGCGAGCAGATCGCCACGCTGCTCGGGATGGTGGCCGCGGGGCAGGGGGTGTCGGTCGTTCCCGAGATGGCCGCGGTCGGCGATACCCACCCCGGCCGCGTCTACCGGCCGATGGCGAAGCCGACGCCGTCGCGGACGCTGTGCGCGGTGTGGCACAAGCAGCGCTACCGGCCGCCGTCGCTGCGGGCGTTCGTGGACGTGCTGAAGGGGACGGGGTAGTCAGTCGGTGAGGCCGAGCGCGGCTTCGCGCAGCCGCTCCAGCGCCTCGGCCGCGGCGAGGGCGGTATCGGGGTCGGCGTGATCGGCGACGAGGTCGAGGTCGGGCCACAGCCAGCTGACGCCCTCGTCCGCCGCCGCCAGCGCCGTCGCCTGTCGCACGGCTGGCTCTTCCGCGAGCAGACCCTGCGCGAACTCGCGGAGCGCGGCCAGCTCGCCGAACCGCG
>DASPHQ010000774.1:0-2175 GCA_035629595.1 Urbifossiella sp.
TTGTCGGCCCCGGCAGTGAAAACTGACGGCGGAGAATAGTCCGCGAAAACGCGGAGATTCCGGGCGGATTCCCCCGGCCCCCGGCCTTGTGGAATGCCGGGTCTCGTTGAATCCTTACCTCGGCTGGTGCCGATTCCCTGTCACCTACGCGGCGGGTGCAAGCGTGGTGAGCAGGAGTTCGCGGATGGGTTCGTGGAGTTTCTGGAGGGCCGTGCCGTCACCGGCCTGTGGCAGAACCGCCTCGTGCCACAACCACCGCCGCACCGCACACATCGCGTCCGAGAACGTCACCGTCGCCTTCCCGGGCCACGCCACCGCCCCGGTCCGCTTCGACTCCGGCAGCGCCGCGAACAGGGCCGCGACGACCGTGTACAGCCCGAGAAGGCACGGGCCGGCGCGGAGGACCGTGCTCTTACACCGCCCGCGCGTGGTCTCCAGCCCGAGCGCCGAGCGGGCCTCTTCGAACGTGGTCTCGATGTTCCAGCGGTCGCAGTACTGGCCGATCACGGCCGCTGGGGGGTCCGGGCCGGGTCGGTGGTGAAGAAGTACTCGTCCCGGTGGGTGCCGGTCGTGTCCCGGACAAACACCCACCGCACGGGGACCAGCCCGTGGCCGGCCTTGTACCAGTGCCCGCGCCCGTCGAGGACCTCGACCCGCCGCGTCCCGCCGCCGTACCACCCGACCTCCAACCGGGTGAAGGCGGTCGCGGCGGCGACGGCCTGGCGGGGCTTGGGCACCCGCGGGCCGCGGACCGCCGGCCGCCCGACCCCGCCCCGGCGCGGGGCCGGCGGGGCGTACAGGTTGGCGTCCGGGTGGAGCTTGCTCACGAGCGTCAGTCGGCCGCGGTGGCGGTAGCAGAACCGGGCCACCTCGTGCGTCCCGTAGCCCGCATCGCCGCTGAATACGAAGGTGTGGGCGGGGAACCGGATGAGCAGCAGGCGGAGCAGCCGGCACATGAGTTGCGCCGGGGTCTTGTGGGGGCGGCCCTCGGCGTGGTCGAGTTCGGGCGACCGGTACAGGTCGATCAGCACCGGCAGCGCCCACCGTCGCGCCGTGCCGGGGAGCTTCACCAAGACGGCGAGGACGACCCACTTGTGGCCGTACCGCCAGGCGGTGTAGGAGTGGGACGAGCGAACGGCGTCGCGGTGCCGGGCCTTGCCGTACACCGTCCGACCGGGGTGGCCGTCCACCGTGTCGTCGCCGACCAGGGCCACCGGCCCGGCCGGGACGAGGTGGTCGAGGAGGAAGCGGGTGAGCGCGCAGCCGAGCCCGACCCCGGACCACGGGGCGCGGGAGAGGACGCGGCGGTAGTCGGTCGGGTGGCCGGGGGCGAGTTGACGGAGGGTGCGGAGCAGGTGGCGGCCCGGATGGCGGCGCTGGAAGCCGTCTTGGCCCGAAGGATCGCCTACCCTCGGACGGTCCGGGCCGCAAGGACGTGCAGAACAGACTTGGAAGGCGATCCCGGAACATAGCCCGCGCGACTGGGGGCAAAGCCCGCACGAGTTGTAAGTCCGGCCCTGCATCCGGCGGTGCCGAGTGGCCGCCCGCCGGGGTGTTTAATTCTTGCTTGACACGGGGATCCGACGCGATGATGCTGGGGGGGTTCTGGAGTCGCCGGACCACAACTTGCGGTTGTGAGGGCCCGGATGCCGCTGCTGGTACCTCGGCCGAAGGTATTCATCACCTATGCGTCGGTGGACGCTTGGGTCGCGGGAAAGATTTGCGAGGAGATCAATCAAACAGGTGTTAGTACTTTCCTTGCCAAACGGAACATCGAAGCAGGTGACGATTTCGAGAGCCGTATCGACTGCGAGGCTGAGGAATGTAGCGAACAGGTTGTCGTCCTCTCCCGCACCGCAATCAAGAGTTCCTACGTCTGGATCGAAGTCGGCCTGTTCCGCGGGCAGAGGAAGAGAACTGTCTACCTCCTGAACGGCCTCTCAGCAAAAAAGGTCTCGATCGCAAAGAAGATTCCCGTCCGGGCCAAGGCGCTGCATTTTCTGGATTTGAACGACATCGGCACCTACCTCGCTGAACTCCGAAGTCGTGCAGGAGGAACATAGTGCCCACCCCCCAGATCCAGGTCGAGCACCTGTCGAAGAACTACGGCCCCGTCCTGGCCGTGAACGACGTGTCGTTCGAGGTCCAGCCCGGCGAGCTGGTCGGCTTCCTCGG
>DASPHQ010000775.1:0-4823 GCA_035629595.1 Urbifossiella sp.
AGCGTCGACTCGTTACAGCGGATCGTCAACCGCGCCACGGCGGCAGACGCCCTGCACCAGGCAGGCCAGCGTACCGAAGCTGGAGACTACTTCCGCACGGCCGAGCGTCTGCTGGCGGAGCGGAAGACGGGTTACAACCAGCTCTTCTCGCTTTCAGGCTTCCGGTTCTGCGACTGGCTCCTGGCCCCAGTCGAGCGGGCGGTATGGCGGGTGGTTTGGGGGTATACGCCCCCCGGGGCCGAGCAGGGCGAACACGCGGCAGCGTGTGATGAGGTTGACCGTCGCGGGACAACGACCCTCCGGTGGGCAACCGACGCTCGATTGTCGGGAATCGACATCGGTCTGGATCACCTGACACTGGCACGGGTCGGCCTCTACCGGGCGATCCTGGCCGGCCAGCTCGTGCAGCCTTTGCTCGACCTACCGCACGTCGCTACCGCCCTCGTCACTCTCCGTAGTACGAACGATTTCTTCCTACTCCCGCTCGGTCTGCTCACCGCCACGCTGTACCACTTCGTCCGCGGCGACCACAACCGCGCCCGCGCCTACCTCGCCGAGACACAGTTGATCGCCGAGCGCGGGCCGATGCCGCTGTACCTCGCCGACGTCCACCTCCACCGCGCCCGCATGTTCCGCGACAAAACCGAACTGAAGAAGGCCACGAAGCTCATCCGCGACCTCGGCTACGGACGACGGTACGAGGAACTCGACGACGCCGAGAAGGCGCTCGCGTAGCGGCGCACCACCACGCTACTTCAGCGCATCAACCACCTCCTGGTCGAGCCGCGCCAGCACGCCGGCCGTCTCGCGCAGCGCCGCCAACTCCTGCGGGTTCCCCTCCAGCCCGCGGGCCAGCTCCTCCACCCGCGCCGGCACCCCCGACAACAGACGACCGAACCGCCGCAGCGCGTGCTTGTCGCCGTTCGCCTTCAGCGCGTCCACCGCTGACCGCACCCGCGGCAACCCGTCCTTCAGGTCCGCCGCCGTCGCCGCCTTCGGCCACGTCCCCAACAGGTACTCCCGCGCCTTCGCGTGCTCCTCCGACTTCGTCTTCCACTCCTCCGCCAGCCGGTCGCGCCGCCCCTTCACCTCCGGGTCGTTCCCGGTCAGCGTCAGCAGCTGGTCGTACGCCGCCAGCGCCTCGTCCACCTGGCCGCCCTCCAGCAGGATGCGCAGGCGGGCGTTCGTCTCCAGCGCCTGCACCTCCCGGGCGACCGCGGCCGGGCTGTTCGCCCGCTCGAGCACCGCCTCCAGGTCCTTCACCCGCTGGTTCAGCTGCGTGTTGCTCTCGCGCACCGCCGCCACCTGCCGCTCGACCGCGATCAGCAGATCCTCGGCGCCCGGCGGCGGGTTCGGCCGGCCGCGCAGCCCCTTCACCTCGTCGAGCACCGCCCCCGCCGACGCCTCCGCGCTCGCCGCCGCGGCGCGGGCCAGCGCCAGAGCCTCGTCGTTGCGGCGGGCCTCGATCAGCTTCGTGAGGCTGCCGAACGCGGTGTTCTGCGCGACGCGGGCGTCGGCGGCGCGGCCGGACACGGACAGCACGGCGCGCCCGTACGCGGCCGCCTCCTCGTCCTTCGCGTTCACGGCGAACGGCAGCCCCACCGGCTCGGGGCCGAACACCGGCACCGGGAAGCGGGTCTCCTTGGTCGGGCCGAGCGACACCGTCACGCACGCCAGCCCGTTCAGCGGCGCCGCCGACCGGTAGACGCCGTCCACGGGGTTGAAGAAGTCGCGCGGGTCGGCCGGGCCGGGGAGGAAGCCGCGGTCGCTGGCGCGGACGGTCGCCGACCGCGTCGGCGGATCCTTGTCGGCGTCCGCCGACGTGTTGACGAGCCGCACCGCGACCTCCGAGCGCACGGTGGCGAGCTTCAGGCAGCGGTAGGCGGCGGCGTCCCTCGGGAACGGCGTCTTGTACGGGCTGAACACGGCGCAGGTGGCGACGCCGTCCTTCGCCACGCCGGTGACGCGGAGGTACGTGTGCTCGCGGACCGCGGCCGACACCGCCGCCGGCGGCACGGCGCCGGGCGGCAAGTCGATGAGCTTGCCGGTGGCGGAGCGCTTCTGCGCCGGGGCAGGGCGGCTGGTCTGGGTGACCTTCGACACGGCGAACACGTCGCCGACCTGCACCAGCTTGTCGAGCGGGCCGGCGGTGCCGGCGCGGATGCGCACCTTCGCCGCGTCCGCATTCCCTTCTACCGGTTCGACCGTGCCGGACGGGCCGAAGTCGCGGCCGACGAGGAGGCCGGCGGCGCGGCCGACGAGCTCCGGGGCGCGGACGCTGCCGCGGCGCACGGGCGGGGCGGCGAGGCCGCTGAAGCCGTCGTGCAGCCGCGCTTCGAGGTGGTACGCCCCGTCGCGGACGTCGACGCGGAGGACGCTGGTGGTGACGCCGGTGAGGTCGCGGGGGGTGTCGAGGGCGGACAGCCCTTTGGCCTCGGCCTGGAGCCAGAGCGGGTCCCACTGGTCGCGCGGCAGCGCCGCGAGGTCGGGCACCTCGACGGTGGCGACGGGGTGCGCCGCGGCGGGGAGGGCGGCGAGGAGGTCGCGGCGGAGGCGGTCGCGGAACGCCGGCGTCAGAAGCGGGTGCGGGGCGGTGAGGACGACGACGCGCCAGACGCCGGGCGACGTGGGTTCGGGGTCGAGCGGCTGCGCGGGGGCGGGGGCGACGGCGGCGAACAGGGCGACCGCGTACGCGAGGGATGCGAACCAGGACCGCGACATGGGTACGCCTCGGGTGAGAAGCGCATTGTACCAGAATGGGCGAAGCCCACCCGTTGGTACGGGTGGGCTTTCGTGGGTCGCACCGTTTCAGAAAGGACCCGCCCCGGGTGAGGGGCCCGGGGCGGGGTCCGGCCGGGGGAACGGACCCCGGCCGGACTGGTTTGCTTAGTGGCAGCAGGCCGCGGCGGCCCCGTGGGCGGCGGTCGTGCCGCACCCGGTGTCGCAGGCCGGCGCACAGTCGTTCTTCTTGCCGCACAGCTTGCCCTTCAGGCCGCCCATCCGGCTCTTCAGCCGGTCCAGCAGGCTCGTCCGGGGGCTGCACTCGGTGGCGCAGTTGTCGTTGCAGGTCGGGCCGCAGGCGGCCGTGTGGCAGGCCGGGCCGGCCGGGGCGTGGCAGGCCACGTCACGCTCGACCACCGTCGGCACCATCTTGCAGACGCGAACCTTCTCCTGCACGCACACGTTCTTGCACACCTGGCGGGTGGCCTGGTAGGCGACGCACTTCTTGGTGTTGACCGTGCAGCTGACCGTCTCGCAGTACGGCACGCACTTGGTCACGGTGCAGGGCACCTGGACGCAGCGGGTGACGCACTCGTACACGGTGCACTGCTTCTGCACGTTCACGCACTCGTAGGTGCACACCTGCCGCTGGACCTGGCGGCACTCGTAGGTGCAGACCGTCTTGCACACCGGCACGCACTCCGTCACCTTCTTGCACACCGTCACCGGGCAGGACACCGTCTCGCAGACCTTCTGCTTGCGGCAGACGACCTTGGTCTTCGGGCACGGGTCGCAGGCCGGGGCCGGGCACGGGTCGGCGCACGGGTCGTTGCAGTCCGGCTTGTTGCACAGCCGGCTCAGGAGCCCGCCGCCGCTGTTGCCGCGGCCGCCGCCGATGCGGCTGCCGATGCCGGTGCCGAGGAGCCCGCCCTTGTCCTCGACCACCTCCTGCACGTCCACCCACCGGGTCACCGTCTTCGTCTGCATCTCCGTCACCTGCACGTTCCGGGTCCGGCTCTCCATCACCGTGACCTGCTTCGTGACCGGCACCCGCTCCGTCACGGTGACGGTCTTGGTGACCGGCACCCGCTCCTGCACGGTGACGGTCTTCTGGACCGGGACGCGCTCGGTGACGTTCTTGCTGGTCATCACCGTCTCGGTCACGTTCTTGTACTTGGTCACCTGCTTGGTGACGACCTCCGGGACGCACTCCCACTTGTGGGCGGTGTACGTCTCGGTGACCAGCTGCGGCCGCTGGACCGTGACCGTCTCCTCGACCCACGTGGGGACGTACTCGGTGACCTTGACCTTCTGGGTCGGCCCGGCCGGGGCGGCCGCGGCGGCGGGGCCGCTGGCGCCGGTGGCGCACGGGTCGCAGCAGGCGCTGCTGCTGCTGGCGCCCTTGCCGCGGCCGCCGAACGCCGAGGCGTCGCTGGCGGCGAAGCCGACCAGGCCGAGACACGCGGCGGTCAGCAGACACGCCTTGATCCGACGAATGCTCATGATTTCCCTCATCTTTTCCGATCCGGCACCCCCGCCCACCGCCGCTGCGACCTTCCGTTCGTCGCGGGCCAACGGCGATCGGTCCCGAAGTGCTTACCCGGATCATTCCCGCGCCGGGCCGGATTGGGAAATGGATCGGGGCGCGCCGGATGGAAAACGCGCCCCGGTTGCGCACCGTTACGCCGGTCGGCGCGGCGCCGCGCGGTGCGCGGGTTGCGCCCGACCGCAAGGCCGGGCGTGTTGTGCGGGTCGAACGCGGACGGGTTCTGACGGTTAGGTCGGGCGCCGGGGAAACGAGTGAAGTTTCGGGGGGGCGGGTGGTTCGTTTGCCGCTTGCGGCTTCGCGTTGGGCCGCGCGAAGCCGCAAGCGGCAGCCGAACCACCCGTCATTCTTCAGCGGCCCCCCGGAACATCCCCAGGTAGCTGTGGTAGCGCCGCTCGCTGAGCTGCCGCCGCGCCACCGCGGCCTTGATGGCGCAGCCGGTCTCGTGGGTGTGGGTGCAGTCGGGGAACGTACACCGCGGCACGAACGGCCGGAACTCCGGGAAGTAGCCCTCCACCTCCTCCGGGATGGTGTCCCACAGCGCGAGGGTGCGCAC
>DASPHQ010000776.1:0-3287 GCA_035629595.1 Urbifossiella sp.
TGCGCGGGGCGGCGCCGACCAGCAGCGCCCAATTGACGCCGTCGAAGGCGCGGAGCGCGTCGTCGGTCACGTCCACCGAGTCGAGGGTGGCAAACCCGCAGTCGTCGAGCTCCATCGCCACCCCTTCGAGAGCGCCGAGGGCGGGGGTGATCTCGAGGAGCTGGAGGCGGACCTTCACGTCGGGGCCGAACACCTCGCCGGACGCGAGCCGGGCGAGCATCGAGTACGCCACCTGACCGGCCGCCCCGGTCACCGCCACGCGGACCGTCTTGGACATCGCTTCGCCTTCGCGTCAGGGGAGGATCAGGCTACGCGGATATGACTAGCGATCGGCGCGGCCGGGGGCGACTGCCGGCCGCCCCTTCCACCCGACCGGCCGCCCCGCCGCCGCGCGGTAGAGCGCGAACCCCTGCACCGCCAGCAGCAGCAGCACGGCGAACGGATGGAGCACCGCCCCGAGTAGCGAGGCGCGGAACCACACCGCCGTCGCCAGCCGCAACCCGACGCTCAGCGCCACCGCGACCCACGCCAGCGGATCGACGACGGCGACGGCCCACGGCAGGACGTGGCCGCCGGCGAGGAGGCACGTCCACACCGGCAGTTGCACCGCGGTCGCCATCCCCTCGCGGGCGTTCTTCGCCAGCCCGAGCCACACGCCGGCGGCGCTGCGGTACATGCGGCACACCGCCAGGTCGGTAACGTCGCACACGTCGGTGCGGAAGCCGGCGCGGCGGTACGCCCGCGGCAGCGTCAGCCCGTCGTGCAAGGATGACTTCACTGCCGCGTGCCCGCCGACGGCGGTGTAGCTATCGCGGTCGGTGAGGAACCACTGCCCGCAGCCCACGCCGAACGCCGCCCACCGCGAGACCCGCATCCCGGCCATCGGCAGGTAGCCGACCAGCAGCCAGTTGATGAGCGGGATCAGCAGCTTTTCCAGCACCGTCCCCGTCTCCTGCCGCGGGAAGCCGCTGACGAGCGCGGCGCCGTTCTGCTCCCGGAACGCGACCAGTCGCGACAGCGCGTCGGGCGTCAGCCGCACGTCGGCGTCGAGGAACGTGAGCACGTCGAACCGGGCGAGCTGCGAGAGGGTGAAGCAGGCGAACTGCTTGCCGTTCCACCCCGCGGGCAGCTCGGGGGCCGGCTCGACGCGAACGCGGCCGTCCTTCGCCGCGATCTCGCGCACGACCTCCGCGGTGCGGTCGGTCGAGTGGTCGTCCAGCACGATCACTTCGAGTTCGACCCCCTGCGACTCGAGTACCGACTCCACGCACGCGGCGATCGACGCCTCCTCGTTCCGCGCCGGGATGAGGACCGACACCGCGGGCGGTGACACCACGATGACACACGGCGGGGGGCGGAAGAAGAAGGCGTTCACCGTCGCGAGTACGACCGGCAGCGCGGCGAGGCCGATGCACACCCAGGCGAGCGTCACGGCCGCTCCTCCGCGCCGTGCGACGGGTCGAAGCGCCGGCCCGTCAGCAGCGCCTTCACCCGCCGCCACAGGTCGTACACGCCGCCGACGCCGGCCGACCCGCCGAGCACGGTCGTGAACCTCCCCGGGTCGCGGCTCATGGCGTCGGCGTTCAGCGCGTCGAGCGTGTGCGTCAGCCGATCCTCGATCAGCCGCGTCCACGCCTTGCCGTCGAGCTCCGGGTGGTCGGCGACGCGGATCGGCTCGCCGTAGCGGGCCAGCGCCTCGGGCGTGCGTTCCTCCCAGAACGCGTACTCGAGTGCCAGCGGCACCACGACGCCGCGGCCGAGCCGGGCCGCGAGGTGACCCACGCCCGACCGCAGCGCCAGCGGCCGCACACGCACGTCGGCGAAGCGCCCCTGCGCCGTCACCCACAGGACGCGGTTCGGTTCGGAGAGAATCTGCTGCCCCACGCGGAGGAAGTCGGCCGCACCGCGGAACGAGGTGCTATCGACGCCGACGAACCCGAGCCGACCGAAGATGCGGTAGCGCTGCAGCGCTGCGGCATCGATCGCGGCGAACTGGTCGCGCTCAGCGAAGGCACTACTGAGGACGATGCCGACGAGCGGATCCCACCACGCGGGGTGGTTCAGCACGACCAGCACGGGTTCGTCGGCCGGCGGGAATGCGTGTCCGGCCTTCGCCAGCCGCACGGTGTGGACGTGTTTGCGGACGTAGCGGCGGAAGTAGCGCCGGAAGCCGCGGATGAGCCACGTCCACCGCCGCGGCAGCTCGGCCACGTCACACCCCGACCGGTTCGGGCATCACCTTCGGGGCGGCGCGGTCCTGGTCGAGGGCGTCAGCCGCGATCCAGCCGCTCATCAGCACCATCGGCATGCCCGGCCCCGGGTGCGCCGCCCCGCCGGCCAGGTACAGCCCGCGCACGTCGCGCGACCGGTTCGCCGGCTTGAACGCCCCGTTCCACAGGCCGTGACTCGCCAGACCGTAAATCGCTCCGTTGAGGACGTGGTAGCGGTCGTGGATGTCCTGCGGCGTCAGCGCCGCCTCGAACACGATGCACTCCTCGATGTCCGGCATCCGGCCGGTGGTCTTCAGCTTGTCGAGGATGGTGCGGCGGTAGGCCGGCAGCATTTGCTTCCAGTCGTGGTGCGGCCGCAGGTACGGCGTGTGAACCAGCACGTACAGCGCCTCGCCGCCGGGCGGCGCCGTCTCGGGTTCGGTGCGGGCCGTCGCCGCGAGGTAACACGTCGGGTCCGGCGCGGGCTCGCCCTTCTTGTAGATGAAGTCGAACTCCTCCTCCGGGTCGCGGCTGAACACGAAGTCGTGGTGCAACAGATGGTCGTAGCGTCGATCGAGGCCGAGGTAGAGCACCACGCCGGAACACGCCGGTTCGTACGCCCGGCGCGCGGCGAACCGCTTCGCCGCGGCGGGCGCCGTGTCCTTCAGCAGCTCGGCGTGGGTACGCACGCTGTCGGCGTTCGACACCACCGCCGCCAGCCGCACCACCTCGCCGGCGTCCGTTTCCACCCCGGTGACGCGCTTGCCGTTGTCGGTGAGGATGCGCCGCACGCCGCAGCCCGGCCGCAGATCGACGCCCAAATCCTCGGCCAGCCGGGTGAGCGCCTCAGGCACGGCGCGGGTGCCGCCGCGCGGGTACCACACGCCCTCGCCGGTCTGCATGGCGGCGATCCCGCACAGCACCGCCGGCGACGCCAGCGGGCTGGAGCCGACGTACTGCGTGAAGTGGTCGAGCATCTGGGCGACGCGCGGGTCGGGCGTGAACTTGCGGACCGTGCCCGCGACCGACCGCCCCATCCGCATCGCCAGCACGTCGGCGAGCAGCTTTGGGGAGAAC
>DASPHQ010000777.1:0-3221 GCA_035629595.1 Urbifossiella sp.
GATCAGCTCCGCCGGGTACTTCTCCCACAGGAAGGTCCGCCCAGCGTAGGCGCAGAGGTCCGCGTACACGTCGGTCGGGAGCGGGGCGTACCGCTCGGAGCGGTTCTTGGTCACGTCGGCGGGGAACACCAGCCGCCCGTCCTGGAGCTGGTCCGAGCGGAGGTGGCACAGGTCGTCGAGGCGGCAGGCGGTCATCGCCTTGACGGTGAAGAACAGGCCGGGCATCGCCCACCCCGGCCACCGAGCGTCGAGCCAGCCGAAGAAGTCGGTCACGTCCCCCGGGCGGACGTACCGCACCTCGTGCCGGTCGAGCTCCGGCCCCGTCACCCCGGCGAACGGGTTGGCGTCCACCAGGCGGAGCGTCTTGAACCAGGTGAAGACGGCCTTCAGGGTGCGGATGCGGCTGTCGAGCGACTTGGCCTGTCGCCTGTAGGCCGGGGCCTCCTCCCCTTCCCCGAGGTTCCGCTTCCGGACGAACTTCGTGGCCGCGTACTTCACCTTGAAGTCGCCCGCCATCCGGTCGGTGACGTCGGCCGGCCCCTTGGCCCGGGGGAACATGGCGACGAGCTTGTCGAGCGTCTCCACGTAGCCGGCGATCGTCTTCGGCCGCTTGCCGTCGGCGGTGAGGGCCTCGACCAGCTTCTCCACCCCCACCTCCCACGGGACGGTCTCGGCGGACGGGGCGACCTGCCGGTACTCCTCGAGGATGATCCGGTGGGCGGCCCCGACGGCGTCCGGCTTCTTGGTCGCCCCCGTCGACCGTTCGAGCCGCTTGCCGTCCGGGCCGGCGAAGTGCGTGAAGTAGACGGCCGACCCGGGCCGCTGCTTGAGCGAGTAGCGGACGTGCTGGCCGGTCGAGAGCGTGACGTGGTTGCGCTGCCAGTTGGCCACGGGTCACCGTGCGGCGGGGTTTCGGGCGAATCAGTCGGTTAAGGCTAGCGCGAGCCGACGAAATGCGCGATGTCAGTAGTTACCGCTTCCCCGCCAGGAACCGGTCGAGGCCATCGCGGGTGAACAGCAGTTTCCCCGGGCTTCCGGGCAGAGGGTACAGCCGCCGCCGCTTCACCAGCGAGTAAATCGCCTGGACGGACCGGCGGATGTACGCGGCCGCCTCGGCGACCGTCAGGTAGGGGCTGGGAACGAGGGGCGTGGCGTCCACGACAATGCTCCGATGCGTACTCCGTTGGGGCTATCTGTCCATCTCGATCACCACCGCCTTCTTCGTCCGGGGCGGGTCCGGTTGCTTCGGCGGGAACCACGACTCGGCCGTCGCCTTCGCCCAGGCGGAGAACCCGGCGGCGGCGAGCGTCTCGCGGGGCGATGAGGCCGCTCGTTCCACCTCCTCAGCCCACAGCGACACCCGGCCGACGACGTGCCCCACCATCTCCTCCAGCCCGGCGTTCAGGGCGTGCGCCCCGCCCGCCTCCCGCGCGTGCTGGACGACCGCGCGCTCCGTGTCGCCGAGGAGCGTCTCGACCGGCCGGAAGAAGTCCGCCACCGCCCGGCGGAGCGAGGCGTCGGCGCCGTAGGCTTCCAACAACGCTTGAACGCCGCTGGACATCGCGTGGGACGCCACGGTCATGTCGGTCAAAACTCTGCCGACCAGCCGCTCACCCCGGTCCCGCTGCTTGTCGTTGTCGTTGGCTGGCATGGTTGCTCCAGTGGTGAAGCCCGGCCGGAGCCGGGCATTGTCGGCGGGATCTAGGCCGGGACGCCGGCGAGCAGCACCCGCTCGATCTCGCCCACCACCCCGGCCACCAACTCGTCCTGGTCCGCATCCAGTAGCCCCTCGCCCAGGCGGTCGAGCACGGCCTGCCCCGCCTGGGCCGCCAAGGCCCGGATCGTTTCCCACAACATCGAAGCCTCCTCGGGTTAGTCGTCCTGCGCCCAGTCGTTGAGGGCGTCCAGGTACGCGTGGATCGTCTGGGCGAGGTAGCGTTGCATCAGCCCGAACAGCTCCGCCGGCGTCGCCGTGCGGAAGGCGGGCATCTCCTCCGCCACGAGGAGCGCGGCACTCGCGGCGGCAACCGTCTCGATCGTGGCGGGGGAGTCGGTCATCGTCTCCTCAGTTCGCGGACGGGGACAGGTCGGGACGCCGCACCCGCTTCCGCAGGGCGTGGGCGAGGCATCCCAGGACGGCACTTAGCACGGGGCCGCGGAGCAACTGGTACAACTCGGCCCGATCGGCCGGCGGGGTGTCGGGGAACAGCTGGGCCAGCTCCTTCACGGCCAGGGCGGTGTACTCCTCGGCGAGGCGGTCCATCACGGCTCCCTACTTGGTCGCCACCACCGCCACGCAGACGATGCTGGCCACGAAGGACCAGCCGGCGAGGAGGGCGGCGCACACGGCGATGAGTTCCAGGGGCACGAACATCACGGTCTCCGGTTGGGGGTTCGGGCGGTCACTCCGCCTCGGCAGCGAGGCGGAGCTGGACCCGCTGCTTCAGGTGGGCGTTCCGCTCCTCAAGCGCCTTCAGCCGTCGGGGGAGCCTCTTGTCCATCTCGCCCCCCACGACCCAGGCGATCCCGGCGACGACCAGCGCGATCGCGACCACCATCGCGTCTCTCCTTCAAGTTGGGCCGGTTCAGTTCCTGCAGTAGCTCTTCGTTCTCGATCTCCAGGGCCACACATCGCGACTTCTGCTCACGCTCCTTCGCCTCGTCCTTCCACAGCGACCAGCCGGCCCAGACGAGGATGCCGCCGATCACGACCACGTCGAAGGTGGTGACCACACCGATCAGCATGGCGAACTCCTGAGTGGGGGCCTCCGTGCCGGGGTGGTCACGCCGGTGGCGCGATGTGGATGACCGGGCTCGGGTCGGGCCGCTGGCCGATCCGGAGCTTGCGAGCGACGCCCCGCACCATCCACATGGCGTAGCCGAGGTAGACCAACAGCACGGTGTACTTCAGGTCCGAGAGTTCCACGAGCCGCTCCTTTCGGTGACGGTGAAGAGGACTCGGCACCCGTCGGGGCAGTCCGCCGCGTGCCGCTGGAGGGCCTGCTGCGCCGCCGGAAGTTGCGGCGCGCAGCCGGGGAGGTGGGTGCGGATGTAGATCACCACCATCGGGATGGAGTTGAAGGCGTTCGGAAAGGCCGCCCGCAGTTCCGCCTCGACGGCGTCGTTGACGTAGTGCGTATCGACGGTCACTTCCGCCCCCGCCGGCGGCGGGCCGAAGCGACGGATCAAGCCGACCGAGCAGGCGGCGAGCTGGTAGGCGC
>DASPHQ010000778.1:0-10729 GCA_035629595.1 Urbifossiella sp.
TGCCGCTGTAGATGCTGACGCGCGGCCCGCCGCCCTCGTCCGGCGTGATGACGATGTCGTCGAACCCGTCGTTGTTGAAGTCGGCCGCGGCGACGAACACGCCGCCCTGGAAGTCGGCGAACGGGAGCGTGGTGCTGAGCCGCTGGCCGGTCGAGCCGTCGAACACGCGCACCTCGGCGACGGTGCCGGGGCCGGTGCCGACGACCAGGTCGGCCACGCCGTCGCCGTTCACGTCCGCGGTGGCCGTCCGCACGCCGCCGCTGACGTTCCCCTCGAACGCGGGCACCTCGACCTTCAGGCTGCCGTCCGGGTTGTACACACGCACGGTGTTCCCGCCGGCCTGCCCGGCGCCGACCGCGTAGGTGTCCGCCGTCACCGCCGGCGCCGGGGTGGGGGTCACGTCGGTCAGCACGACGTCGTTGCCGTCGCCGCCGGCGTAGCTGATCTGCAGCGTCCGGCCGTTCGACACGACCGTCGCCCCCTCGGCCAGCCCGGCGAACGCGCCGGTCACGGCGTCGGCTCCGTCGTTGGCGATGATCGTGAACGCCTCACCCGTGGCCGGCGTCGTGGCGATGCCGGTGACGAATCGCGTCGCGTCGAGCGTCGCCCCGGTCAGGTTCACCGCGCCGGTCACGTCGAGGCGGTCGGCGGTGGCCGGGCCGTACACGTCCACCAGGTACGTCGCCCCGGCCAGCGTCAGGTCCTTCGTCGCCCCTTCGGCCGGGTCGGACTCGCCCGGCGATAGCACGCCGGCCGTGGTGGTGACGGTGCCGGCCGCCCCGGTGACGCTCAGCACGCCGCCGTTCACCACCACGTTGCTCCCCGGCTGGCTGCCGTGGATCGACAGCGTGCCGGCGTTCACGACGGTGTCGCCGGTGTAGATGTTGTCGCCGAACAGCCGCAGCGTGCCGGTACCGTTCATGACGAGCCCGCCGTTGGCGACGCGGGCGTTGACCCACATCGTGCCCGGGCCATCGACCGTCCGCACCGCGTTGCCGAGGCTCAGGCGGCCATTGATGAACGAGGTCGCCGGCGACGCCGAGGCGGTGATGTTCCCGGTCACCGTCAGCGTGCCGGTCCCGGTCCGCACCTCGCCGCCGGCCATCACCAGCCCGCCGATGATCCCGTTCCGGTCGTTCAGGTCGAGCAGGCCGTCGGCGAGGACCGCGACGCCGACGGTGTCCCCGATCTCGGTGGACTGCGCGTACCGCACGACCGCCGACCCGGGCAGGCCGGTGCCGTCGCCGATGAACAGGGTGCCGGGGATCGCCTCGCTGAACCCGTTGTCGTTCAGCACCAGCACGCCGTCGTTGACGCTGGTGGTGCCGTGGGTGTTGGGCGAGCCGTTCAGCCCCTTCAGTTCGAGCGTCCCGGGTCCGGCCTTCACCAGGTTCCCGCCGGACAGCACGCCGTCGAGGACCAGGTCGCTGGCGGCCGCGCCGTCGGTCACGGTGATCGTCCGCGGGCCGACGCCGAGGTTGACGTTGCCGGTGATCGCCGCGGGGACGGCGCCGGCGATCACGGTCACGTCGCCGGTCAGCGTGAGCGTGGCGGTGGCGGTCGTCACCTGCCCGCCGCCGTGGACGGTCAGCGCGCCGATGGCGTCGCCCTTGTCGTTCAGGTCGAGCAGCCCGTCGGACATGACGGTGACCGCGGCCGAGTCCGGGATCTCGGTGACGCGGTCGAGCCGGACCACCGCCGTCCCGGCCGCGCCGGTGCCGTCGCCGACGCGCAGGTCGCCGGCGAACGCGGCGTTCGAGGCGTCGTCGGCGAGGACCAGCGTCCCCTCCTTCACCCACGTCAGGCCGGTGTAGGCGTTCACGCCGACGGTGCCGGTGTTGTTCGGGTTCTCGTACCGCGTGGTGCCGGCCCCCTCGTACGTGATGCCGCCCGAGCCGGCGAGCTGGGCCGTGACGGTGAGCGTCGCCACCGGGTTCACCGTCACCGTCATCCCGCCCGCCGGGGTGACGATCCGCCCGACGTCCGTGCCCGACACGGTGCCGGTGATCGACGAGTTGCTCACCACGGTGATCGTGCTCGTCTGGACCACGCCGGTCCCGAGCGACAGTTCGCCGCCGTCGAGGATGATCTCGCCGACCCCGTCGTTCCCGGCCGAGTTGAAGTTCAGCCGGCCGTTGGTGTCGAGCTCGATGACCGCGTCGTTGGCGATCTGCGCGGCGGCGTCGAGCCGGATGTCGGCCGGCACCCCGAACCCCCCGACCGTCGTCTTGGTCCCGGCCGGGATGGCGTTGCCCGCGCCGCCGTTCAACCCGAGGATGCCGGCCTGCACGACCGAGTCGCCGGTGAAGGTGTTGGTCCCGCGGAGGACGAGCGCCCCGGCCCCCTGCTTGGTGATCCCCTTCGTGCCCGTCATGTCGGCGAACACGCTCAGGCTCGACCCGTTCGGCACCTCGACGAACGGGTTGCTGTTCACCCCGCCGAGGACCAGGTCGGCCGTGCCGGTGATCGAGTACGCCCCGACCCCGGTGACGAGCAGCTGGTCGCCCGGGGCGTCGCCGTCGAGCGTCAGGTTCTCGTTCAACTGGATGGTGCCGGACGGGCCGTTGAACGTGATCCGGTCCACGGACAGGTTGAGGTCCACGTTCTGGATGCTGTTGACGGCGCCGTTGAAGACGACGGAGACGCTGGTGTCGAAGGCGTTGGGAAAGCCGAGGGCGTTGGGGGTGTTCCAGTTGTTGGTGTCGTTCCACAGCCCGCCGTTGGCCGGGCCGACCCAGGTGTACAGCGCCGGCACCTCGCGGGCCTCCAGGGTCTGGAGCGCGAGGGCCGTGCGCGGGGTGGCGCGGCGGGCGGCGGGGCGGAGGCACTTCGGCAGCCACTTCGTCAGCTTGGAGGCGGTCACGGTTGGGTCTCCACGGGAGGCGCCGGCCCGGGCGCGCCGCGACCGCCGGGCGCGGCCCGGGTGCGGTGGCTGGGTGTCGGCGTCGGTGTCTGGCGGACCGCCCCCGCCGTGCGGCGGGGACTCGCGGGCCGTCCACCCTCACATGCCGCGGCCGCGGCGAAGTGTTACCACAACTTTCGCGGCGAGTGACAACGGGCTGTCACGAAGCGGGAACGCGAACGGCCCGCCGCGGGGAGCGGCGGGCCGTCGTGGGTCTTGGAGAAGGCAGTCAGCGCGAGTGTGTCACGCCGACCGACGCCAGGCGCCCGTCGGCCGACAGCACGGCTTCCCACACCACCCGCCCGGCGGCGTACTCCAGCGTACACCCGTCGGCCAGCCCCCGCACCACGACCGGAATGCCGAACTGGTCGATTACGTCGTCCTCGCAGGCGATCGGCCGTGGGTCGAAGGCCGACCCGCGGAACCGGATCACGCCGGCGAACGGCTGCACCCCCGCGGCCGCGTCGGCGGAGCGCGGGCGGACGTGAACGCGGAACGCGAGCACCCGCCTGCGGCCGACGGCGAGCGTCAGGCCGTGGGCGGGGTACTCCCACACCCCGGCCGCGCAGGCGCAGCCGGGGCCGAGGAAGCGGAGCCGCGACACGGGGTCGCCGCAGCCGACGCCGGCGAGGCGGAACGTGTCCAGGTCAAGCACCAACTCCGAGGCCGCTTCCGGCCCCGCGGCGGTCGCCGGCCGTCGTTTCGTCCTCACCATCGCCGCCCCTCCGGTTCACGCCCAGTCCAAGTACCACACGCCGCCCACCCGGCGGAACACCACCCGTGCCCCACCGGCCTCGAACACCGCCGTCGTGCCGCGGTCGGCGAAGGCCGGGTCGCACCCGCGCACCTGCCGCAGCCGGGCCAGCTGCGCCGCGGGGTCGGCCGGCGCCGGCGGCGGGAAGCGCTCCACGAACCCGGCGTGGTCCTTCGCTTCGAGCAGCCCGACGGCCAGCGCCAGCGCCGTCCGCACCTCGGCGGCGGACGGCTCCGGGGCCGGCGGCGGGGCGCGGCACCCGGCCGCGACCAGCCCCAGCCCCGCGATCAAAACGGCTCGCCGCCCGCGCATCGCCCGCCCTCCCGTTCGCCTACCAACGGGTGCCGCGGCGGCGGCGGATCGTTACGCCCGAAAATCGGCGCGGAATTGCCGTAACACTTTGAAGGCGCCGCGGCATCTGGCGGTGAAGGTGTGTGATTACAGCCAGTCGGTCACGACGCCCGCAGCGGTCAGCCGCTGACGCAGCCGCGTCAGGCGCACCCGCAGCGCGACCCGGCTCACGCCGATCTGGTCGGCGATCTCGGCCGGCGTGAAGCCCTCCAGGCGGAGGTCGATCACGCGCCGCTCGGACTCGTCGAGGTGGGAACAGAGGTGATCGAGTTGGTCGCGGAACTGGGCCTCGGCGGCGGGGTCGGTGCCGCCGCCGCTCAGCGCCGCCAGCGTGCCGGACAGGTCGTCCTTCGCCCGCGAGCCGTCGCCGCTGAGCCGCCGCTGCCGCTGGAGGTGCCGCCACTGCTTCGCCGCCTTCCGCCGCAGGATCGTCACCGCCAGCCCGATCAGATCGTCCGGGCTCGCCACCCGGAACTTGTTGTCGCGGAGGCCGGCCACGATGCTCAAATGCACGCTCTGCGCCAGGTCGGCCGAGTCCAGGTACGGCCGCAGCGCCGGACCCAACAACACCCGGGCCACGATGCGCACCTTCGGCTCGTACTCGGCCACCAGCTTCTGCAGCGCGGCCGGGTCGCCGGCGGCGGCCTGGCGCAGCGTCTCGGCAAAGTCGGGGGCGTCGGACATGACGGAACCCGCGGCGGGGTGTGGAGTTGACGAGTAGGATACTTGCAAACCCGAAAAAATGCGTTCGCCGGGATTATTGTTTCCGCCGCCCCCCCCACCGGGTCGCGGAAACAAGTGATGCGGTCGAATCGACAATCGTTCCGCGTTCGGGAGCCATCATGTCGTCCGTCCTGCCGGGCACCGCCGAGGGTGAGCTGCGCCGCGCCCGCGCCGAACTCGAGAGCAGCCTCCGCGGAGGCGGCGACGCGCGCGCCGAAGCCCTCCTCACCGCCTACCCCGCCGTCGCCACCGACCCCGAGGCGGCGCTCGAGCTCGTCTACACCGAGTTCGTCGTCCGCCAGGAGCTCGGCCAGAACCCCACCCCCGCCGACTGGATCGAGCGCTTCCCGCAGTACAGGGCCGACCTCGAACAGATGTTCGAGGTTCACGACGAACTCTGCCGCTCCGACGCCATCACCCGCCACGACGGCCTCGGCGCCGTCCCGGCGTCGCGGGCGGTGATGATTCCCGGCTACCAGATCCTCGGCGAGGTCGGCCGCGGCGGCATGGGCGTCGTGTACCAGGCCCGCGACGTACGCCTCAACCGCGTCGTGGCGGTGAAGGTGATCCTCTCGGGCGAGCTGGCGGGGGCGAAGGAGCGCGGCCGGTTCCGCCGGGAGGCGGAGGCCGCGGCCCGGCTCGACCACCCGAACATCGCCCGCGTCTACGAGGTCGGCGACGCCGCCGGCCGGCCGTACTGCGCGATGGAGTTCGTCGGCGGCGGGCCGCTCGCGGCGAGGATGACCGGCGCCCCGTGGCCGGTGGCCGCGGCGGCGAAGCTCGTCGCCGAGCTGGCCCGCGCCGCCGAGCACGCCCACGGCCGCGGCGTGGTACACCGGGACATCAAGCCGGCGAACGTGCTGCTGGGAGGGGCAAGGGGCAAGGGGCAAGGGGCAAGAGAAGAAGAGAGCGACCCTGCCCCGTCCCTCTCGCAGCTTGACTCCTCTTCCCTTGCCCCTTGCCCCTTGCCCCTTGCCCCTGTCCCGAAGCTGGTCGATTTCGGCCTCGCCAAGTGCCTCCTCGACTCCGACCAGGGGCTGACGCGCACCGGCGATGTGGTCGGCACGCCGATGTACATGGCCCCCGAGCAGGCCGCCGGCGCCCGCGACGTGGGGCCGGCCGCGGACGTGTGGGCGCTCGGCGTCATCCTGTACGAGCTGCTCACGGGGCGCCCGCCGTTCCGCGGGGAAACCGCCGCCGAGACGAGGCACCTCGTGCTCACCGCCGAGCCCGTGCCGCCGCGACAGCTGCGCGCGAAGCTGCCACGCGACCTGGACACCGTGTGTCTCCGGGCGCTTCAGAAGGAGACGCACCGCCGCTACGCGTCCGCCGCGGCGCTGGCCGACGACCTGGAGCGCTGGGCGGCGGGGAAGCCGATCGCGGCGCGGCCGGTGCGCTGGCCGGAGAAGGTCGCCAAGTGGGCGCGGCGCGAGCCGGTCGTGGCCGGTCTGGCGGTCGCCGTCGGGCTGGTGGCGCTGGCCGGGCTCGGCGGCGTGCTGTGGCAGTGGGACCGGGCCGACCGCGGCTGGCGCGAGGCCGTCGAGGCCGGCAGGCAGGTGTCCCGCGCCCGCGACGACGAGGCCCGGCTGCGCGCGCTGGAGGCCGACGCCCGTGAGAGCGCCGAGGCCCGGTTTCACAACAGCCAGATCGCCCGCGCCGCCCTCGACGTGTCCGCCGCCCGCACCGCCACCGCCGCGCGCACGCTCGACGAACTCAAGGCCCGCGAGCCCGCCCGCTGCCGGTGGGAGTGGGACTACCTGAAGCGGCGCTGCAACGCCCACCTCGTCGAGATGGTCGGGCACACGCAGCTGGTCAACAGCGTCATCTACTCGCCCGACGGGGCGCGGGTGTACTCCGCGGCCGGCCCATGGAACGGCCCCGACCCCGGCGAGGTGAAGGTGTGGGACGCCAACACGGGGGCGCTCCTTCACGACCTCCCCGGCGCGCCGACGGCGGTCAACCGGCTGGCGCTCCGCGGCGACGGCAAGGAACTGGCCGGCGGCTGCGGGGCGGGGACGGTGGCCCGGTGGGACGTGTCCGGACGGGAGCCGCGGCCGCTGCCGCCGCTCGACACCGGCACCACCGCCTACGCCGTCGCCTTCCACCCCGCCGAGCCGCTCCTGGCGGTCGGCGGGGCCGACGGGTACGTGCAGTTGTGGAACACCGACCTCGGCGTGCGGCTGTTGCGGCAGCCGTGGCACTCCGGGAACATTTACGACGTGGCGTTCAGCCCCGACGGCAAACTGTTCGCGTCCACCAACCGCGACGGCGCGGTGGCCGTGCGGCGCACGTCCGACTTCGCGCTGGTGAAGGAACTGCGGCTCGTCACCGACGCCCGGCGGGTGGTGTTCGGGGCCGACTCGCGGATGCTGGCGACGCTGTCGCACGACGGCGAGATCGCGCTCTGGGACGCGGCCGAGGATTGTCGCCGGGCGGCGGCGTGGAACGTGGGGCTGGCGAACTACCGCGCCCTCGGCATCACCCCGGACGGCCGCCATGTGGTTTGTTCGGTGCGGAACGCCGACCCGCGGGCGTGGTTCGTCCGCGGGCAGGCCGAGGTGCGGCTGTCGAATGCCGGCGCGACCACCGCGTTCGGGTTCCGCCCGGACGGCGCCCGGTTCGCCGCCGCCCGCGAGGACCACGTCATCCAGGTGTGGGACCAGACGGCCCCGGCCGACCCGCGGGTCCACGAGTGGGGCACGGCGTGGGTGACCGGCCTGGCGCCGAGCCCGGACGGCCGCACGGTCGCGGTCGCCGGCGGGTTGCGCTGGTCGCACAGGGTCGGCGGGAAGATGGTCGGCCTCCTCGACCTGGAGCGCGGCGGCATCACCGACCTGCGCGGCCATGACGGGCACGTCAACGGCGTGGCGTACCGGCCGGACGGCAAGGAACTCGCCTCGTGCGACGACGCCGGCGCGGTGATCCGCTGGGACGCCGCGACGCGGAAGGAAACGAGCCGCCTGAGAGGCCACGCGGGGGCGGTTCACGGCGTCGGCTACGCCCGGGCCGGCGACCGGCTGGCGACCGCGGGGGCGGACAAGACCGCTCGCGTGTGGGCCGTCGCCGACGGGGCCGAGGTCGGCCGGTTCGAGCACCCGGCGGAGGTGCGCGCGGTCGCGTTCAGCCCGGACGGCCTGCTCGTCGCCACCGGCTGCGACGACCGGGTGGTGCGGGTGTGGGACGCGGCGACGGGGCGGCTGCGGCACACCCTGCCGGGCCACCGAGCCGGCGTAGCGGCGGCGGCGTTCCGGCCGGGGACGGCCGAACTGGTGACGGCCGACGACGGCGGCGAGGTGCGGTTCTGGGACGCCGCCGCGGGGAAAGACTTGACGGCCCACGACGCCCCGGCGCCGGTCGGCGGGGCGGACGAGGCGCGGCCGACGGCGAAGGCGGGGGCGTCGCTGGCGTTCTCCCCGGACGGCACGCGGGTCGCGGTCGGCAGCGTGGCGCTGTCGGTGCAGGTGTGGGACGCCGGCACCCGGCGGCCGCTGCTGGACATGGACGCGATCGCCGGCGGAGCGCGGCAGTGCGTGGCGTTCACCACCGACGGCTCGCGCCTGATCGCCGGCGAGCGCGTGGCGATACGGGTGTGGGATTCCCGGCTGACGCCGGTGGTCGAGCGCCGCGCCGCGGCCGAGGCGCGGGTGCCGGCGTGGCACGCCGAGCGCTTCAAGACGTGTGACAAGACCGGCGAGTGGGCGGCGGCCGAGTTCCACGCGGGGAAGCTGATGGAGCGGAACCCCGGCGACCCGCGCTGGGCGGCGGCCCGCAGCCGGGTGCGGGCAGCGCTGGGACCGGACCGGGACGCGGCGGCGCTCGCAGACCACGAACGGGCGCTGGCGCTGAACATCGGGCGGTCGGGGCCGCGCCCGCAGGCGGTGCCGGGGAGTGCGTTCATCTGGTTGCAGTACGCCGAGGCACAGGCCTACCGCGGCCGGTGGGACGAGGCGATCCGCGCGAACCAACTGTCGTTGGTTCACAACCCGGCGAGCTGGTCGGGGTGGGCGAACGTGGCGGTCGCGGAGTTGGCCCGCGGCGACCGGGCCGCCTACGACGCCGGCTGCGCCGACATGGCGAAGCGGTTCGGCGGTAGCACGTCGGAGCAGACGTACCGCACGTTCCAGACGGTGATGGCGAGCCCGAAGGCGCTCGACGCGGCGGGTTGGCTGAAGCTCGGCGAGCGGGCGAAGGCGTTCGGCGGGTGGCGGGTGGAGGCGGCGGTGCTGGTGCGGGCCGGGCGACCGGCGGACGCGCTGCGCGTGTACGAGAGCAAGCTGGCCGAGCCGCGGGCGTGGGAGATGCTGTTCCGGGCGCTGGCGCTGCGCCGCCTGGGCCGGCACGAGCAAGCCGAGGCCTGGGTGACACGGGCGAAGGTGTGGGTGGCGGAGGCCGACCGGGTGGCGAACGATCCCGCGTCGTGGGCGTGGGACACGACGCGGTGGGACGACTGGACCGAGCGCGTGGTGGTGGCGGCGCTGCTGCGCGAGGCGGCGCCGGGGAAGTAACCGGGGCTCGGGGTTTCGCCGCTCGCGGCTTCGCGCTGGGCAACGCGAAGCCGCGAGCGGCGAAACCCCGAGCCCGCGTCACCGCGCTGTAACAACCGCTCGACGCCACACCCCACATCGGTCACCATGCGGGTGTCGCCCCGAGGAGCCCGTCTGATGCGTCATCCCCTCACCGTCGCGGCCGCGGTCGTCGCCGCGTTCGCCCTCAACGCCCGCGCGCAGCCTGCCGACGGCGACCTCGAAGACGGCGTCTACCAGCTCCGCTTCGACGGCCCCGGCCGCAAGGTCACGCTGACCGACGGCGAGCCCGCGGTCCTCGGCAAGCGGCTGTCGGCGTCGATCGGCACGGCGACCGCGCTGATGTCGTGGACGAACGACAACCGCCGCTTCCACCTGACCGTGACCGGCCTCGGGCCGCTGCCGCCGGAGGTGACCAAGGAGCAGACGGCGCTGGTCGTCGGCGGCGTGGTGCTTCACCTTGGCCGGCCCGAGAAACTGCCGGAGGGCGGCTTGATCTCGACCGGTGCAAACGTCGAAACCCCGGACGCGGCCCGCATCCTGGCCGAGAAGTACCGCGTCCCCCGCACGCTCCGCAAGCACCCGGGCCACCGCTTCGAGGCCCGCTGGACGGCGGACGCGCCCGCCTTCCGCGCCGGCGAGCCGGTCACCTTGAAGCTGGCGCTGAAGAACACCGGCACGGAGTCGTTCCGGTTCACCTTCGGCGGCAAGCAGCGCGGCCCGCGGAACAACCAATTCCGGTTCATCGCCCAGGAGGGGTGGGACGGCAAGGGACTCCCCGACACCGGCAACGCCCACAACTTCGGCGGCATCATGTCGGTGACGACACTCCGCCCGACCGAGGTGTTCCGCGCCGAGGTGGACGTGACGAAGTGGTTCACCTTCACCCGCCCCGGGACGTACCGCGTCACCGGCATCCTGGCGTTGCCGATCCTCGACCCCGTCGGCGACGGCTACGGGCCGACGGTGTGGGACGACCTAGCGGTCGGCGAGTGCGACGTGCGGATACAGTGAGGATTGGCGAACGGCCGGCGTCAGCCGGCTGGTGGCGACCGCAAATGCCTGTGGTCGCCACCAGCCGGCTGACGCCGGCCGTTCGCCGAGAAAACCGGTGGGTCTGCCGGCCGGCGTGTAAGCCGGGTTCTGTCCCGCCGCGGCCTTGCGACCGCGGCGGCGACGGCCATTTATCTAGCCCCACGGTTGCCCGTGGGGTCGAGCAGCCTACCCGGGGATCGTAACGGACCGGGCCGGTCCTGTCCCCTGCTTGGCCTTGCTCCCGGTGGGGTTTGCCGAGCCGGCCGGTCACCCGGCCGCTGGTGCGCTCTTACTTTAAGGGCTTGCGCCCCGCACCATTTCACCCTTACCCTCGGGAAGGATGAAGGTTGAAGGATGAAGGATGAATCCGGCACCGGAGTGGAGCCACCTCGGTTCTGAATTCATCCTTCATCCTTCATCCTTCATCCTTCCACAAAGGCG
>DASPHQ010000779.1:0-5763 GCA_035629595.1 Urbifossiella sp.
GCCACCGCCAGCCCGATACTCACCGTCACGCGGACCGGCTTGCCGCCGTAGTCGGTCTCGGCGTCCGCCACCCGGCCGCGCAGCCGCTCGCCGAGCACCGCCGCCCCGGCCGGGTCCGTCTCCGGAGCCACCACCATGAACTCCTCGCCGCCGACCCGGCCGAGCGAGTCGGACCCGCGCACCGCCTCCGCCAGGACACTCGCCAGCCACGCCAGCACATGGTCGCCGCCGGTCTGCAGGTAGTGCGTGTTGATGTCCTTGAAGTGGTCGGCGTCGATCAGCGCCAGCGTCAGCGGCGACGGGCTGCGGGTGCGGCGGATCAACTCCTTGCGGGCGATCAGGTCGATGGCCCGGCGGTTCGCCAGCCCGGTCAGCGTGTCGGTCAGCGCCATCTGCTCCAGGATGCGGTTCTTCTGCTGCAGCTGCGCCAGCACCGCCTCCGACTCGCGGGTGCGGTCGGCGACGCGCCGCTCCAGGTCGATGTTCAGCTTCCGCAGGTCCTCGAGGAGCTGCTCGTGGCTCCGCTCCAGCAGCAGCGCCCGCGCGGCGGCCCGGAGGGTTTGCAGCAGGTCTTCCGGCCGCCACGGCTTCAGCACGAGGCGGTGGACCTGCGAGTGATTGATGGCGTCGGCGGCGTCCTCCAGGCGGGCGGTGCCGCTGAGGAGCACCCGGGAGGTGCGGGCGCAGTTCCGCCGCGACCACTCCAACAGGGCCAGGCCGCTCTCGTCCGGGAGGTTGAGGTCGGTCAGGAGAATGTCAACGGCCCGCTGCCCCATCACCCCGCGGGCCTGCTCGACGGTGCAGGCGGTGAGCACCTCGAAGTCGTGGCCGAGCTGGGCCGCCAGAACGCCGAGAACGCCCGGGTCGTCGTCCACGGCGAGGACGGAACATTTGTACCGAGAGACGTTCATGACCGGGTGGCCGCCCCACGCGGGTTCCCCCGCGAGCGGGCGGGAATCGCCGTTTCCGTTCAAGGTACACCACTCCGGGCGGCGGCGGGAGGCCGGATCGGCGGTAAAGTTTGCCCACCCTCTCACAACGGGCGCCAAGCAGGGCACCGGACAAAAACCTTGCCGGATTTTCGTGTTACGGCCGAGAAAGTTTCAGGCGGAGGCCGTGAAAAAGGTCAGTTCCCGAAAAACTGCCGATTTCCCCCACAGTTTTCTTGAACCGTCAAGTCTCGACGGCTAGAATCCCGTGCTGCTGGGGTAGCCACCCCTGTTGCGAGCGCAGCGGACGAGCCGGCCCGACGGCTCGGCTGGAGCTGTCCCGCCCGACGGATCGCGCGTCCTTCGCCCGCGCCCGCCGAACGGTAGACGACTCTCGGTCGAGCCGCCGATTTTTTTTGCCCGCGCGGTCACGGCCCCTTATGCTGGGCGGACCCGGGCAAGCCGAGCCCCCTGAAGCCGCACCCGACCGAGAGCCGATACGGTCTGTTCGGTGGCACCCGAACCGTCCACGAACCTCATACCGCAGGAAGGCCCGAGGCCGCCATGAAGACTGTTGCTGCCAGGCGCACCCGATCCGGACAATCGGCCAAGGCCCCCGACACCGGCTTGACGACGTTCTCCTCCGACCTGCTGACGCCCGAGGAAGAGCGCGAACTGCTGACGAGCTTCTGGGACTGCAAGAGCGAACTGGTTCGCGTGCTGGTCCGCCACTTCCCGACCGAGCTGCGGGCCAGCCGCCCGCCGCTCGAGCCGTGGCCGATGGCCCAGTTCATCCGCGAGCACTGCACCGACGCCCGCTGCGAGGACGTGGTCGCCGTGAAGCGGCTGCGCGACCGCTACGTCCACTTCAAGCACCGCCTCGCCAGCGCCAACATCCGGCTGGCGGCGCACGTGGCCAAGCGGTTCCGCCACCACAGCCTCGCCTACAGCGACCTGCTGCAGGAGGCCGTGTGTGGGCTGATGCAGGCCATCGACCGGTTCGACGTCTCGCACGGCACCCGGCTCGCCACCTACGCGACGTGGTGGATCCGCCAGACGCTCCAGATCGCCGTGGCCCGCCAGAGCCACCTGGTCAGCCTGAGCCCGCACCACCTCCAGGAGCTCGGCCTGCTGCAGCAGGAGAGCGAGGCGCTGGCCCACGGCGGCAAGCACCTCCCCAGCCCGCAGGAGCTCGCCAGCCGGACCGGCAGCTCGCTCGAACACCTGACGCACCTCCAGACCGCCACCCGCACCCCGGTCAGCCTGAACGCCGTCCTCGACGACGACAGCGACTTCAAGCTGACGGAGGCGATGCCGGACACGGGCACGCTGGTGATGCAGGAGAACAACGAGCGGCAGGAGGCGCTGGGCTTCCTGATGGAGAACCTGCGGCCGCGCGAGCGGAAGGTGCTGGACCTGCGGTTCGGCCTGACCGGCAACGGCACCCACAGCCTCCGCCAGATCGGCCACCTGCTCCGGATTTCCAAGGAACGCGTCCGCCAGATCCAGAACCGGGCCCTCGAGAAGCTCCGGTCCAGCGCCGAGCGGGTCGGCTGGGAGCCGAACCTCCTGCTGGAGTAGTCGCCGGATAGGCAGATGAAGTGCCACGCGGGCGGCGAGAGCCGCCCGCGCTCGTTTTTGCCGGGTCACCTGACACGCACGTCCGGCAACGTCAGCGCCCCGTGTACGGCGTCGTCGTCTCGGCCAGGAAGCCGAGCGCGAACCCCGTCTTCTTCGCGTCCCACGTCGCCTGCGGGAACGGCGCCACGCCCGGCACGTCCACCGGCCGCCGCGTCTCGACGTGCCCGTCCACGAACGACACGTTGCACACGCCCGAGAAGCGGAACTGGCTCGCCGTCACCGCCGCCGAGCTGATCGCCTTGTTCGCCTCGAACGGCGAGCCGAAGTAGCCGCCGAACGGCTCCTGCAGCGTACCGGCCTTCTGCAGCTGCACCACCTCCGCGAAGAAGAACGTCGCCGACGTGGCCTGGAAGTCGGTGATGCGCCGCCCGGTCACCGGGTTCGGCCACGCCGGCTCGTTGCAGACGTGACGGTTGTACGCGTACCCCGAGGTCAGCCCGCTGTACACCTTCGTGATGGGGTAGGCGTCGAACTTCGGGCAGACGTTCACCGCGGTCGCGTTCTCGTAGTAGTTCGTGAGGACGCCCTGCGTCGGGTCGTAGGTCGAGACGAAGGTGCTGGTGTTCATCGTCTCCTGGCCGAACCAGTACTTGGTGACGAACGGCGTCGGCGGCGCCCAGCTGGTGACGGCCTCGCTGTACGCCGGCAGCTTCTGGAACGCCGACTCGTAGCTGTGGGCGGCGAGGCTGAGCTGCTTCAGGTTGTTCTGCCCCTTGGCGCGGGCGGCGGCCTCGCGGACCTTCTGCACCGCCGGCAACAGCAGGCCGATGAGGATGGCGATGATGGCGATCACCACCAAGAGTTCGATGAGCGTGAACGCGGAACGACGGACGGACACGGGGAACCTCCTGCCGGGTCGGGCAGTGGCCGTGGCCTCTCGGGCGGTCGTCCGGGCGGGGCGGCGCACCCGCGCGGGTGCGTAGAAAAGCCGTGCCCGCGCGGACACCCGGTGCCGGGGCGTCACGGCGATGGACACGACGGGCAGGTCTTCTGGCTCTCGGCTCCGACGGCCTTACCCACCTTCCCGACGCCTCGTGGCGGCAGTGGTTGCTGGGTCAGACCTCGCCGATCACAGCGGCGGCCCCGCGCCGGATTCTCACCGGCTTCCCTCTTCGTCCCGCCGCGCACCACCTGGCGCGCGGGCGGGAACCAGTCGCGTGAACGGGATGATAGGGGACGGACGTGGGACGGCAACCCGTCGCGCTTCCGCCGCTCGCGGCGGTACAATTCCTGTGCGGAACGAACCGCCCCGTACCGGGGGATGAATTGCACTCCCGGCGGTTGCTACCGCGGCCGCGGCGTGCCACGGTTGCGGCACCACCCCCGGAGGCGCCGCCGTGAGAGCCCTGATCCCCGTCGCCTGCGTGGCCGTCTTCGCGGTCTTCGTTCGGACGGCCTGGGACGAGGTCCACACCGCCATCACGAACGTCCGGTCGAACCCCCCCGTCCTCCCGGCCCCGCCCCCGGTCGTCGAGGAGGAACCGGTCGAAGACAACCGCGTGTTCGAGCCCGGGGCCGCCCTGCCGCCGCCCGCCCGGCCGGGCCGACGCACCCAGTACGCCGACCCGCGCACCCCGCCGCCCGCCCGCGTCCACCCCGCCGAGCGGGTGATCAACACGCCCTGACGCACCGCCGCTTGCGGCGTTGTAAGTTCACGACCGCACCACCTCGCCCACGTCCAGCACGTACACCTGCCGCTGCGCGTCGTGGCAGCCGTCGACGCACACCTTCGTGCCGGTGCGGTCCCAGCGCGGGTGCAGGTCGCAGCGGAACGGCCCGGTGAACCGCGGCGGCGAGTGGAACGCGTTCAGAGAGTACCTCCGCCCCGTCGCCACCTTCAACAGCATCAGGTGCTGCTTCCGCTCGCGGTCGGGATACGTGTCGTTGAGCACCCACGCCCGGTCCGGCGAGTACGAGCAGTGGCCGTCCTGCGCCACGTCCGGGAACACCACCTCCGGCGGCTTCCCCCCCGCCGCGTCCAGCAGGTAGAAGTGGTTGCCGCGCTCCGGCGTCCGCGTCCACCCCAGGACCGTCGTCTCGTCGCGCCAGTCGTAGTGCGAGAAGTAGCCGAGGTCGTGGACGAGCGTCAGCCCGGTGCCGTCGGCGTTCATGGCGTAGAGGCGCGTCTGCCACGTCCGGTCGTCCGGCTTCTTCCAGCGGTGCAGGAACGCGAACCGCGTCCCCTTCGGGCTGTACTGCAGGTGGTTGACCCAGTGGTGCGCCCCCGCGAACCGCGCGTCCGGCCGGTTCGCGGCGAGCTGCTTCAGGTTCACGACGAGGTCGTTCCGGCCGGTGCCGAGGTCCATCCGCCACACGCCGAGTTGCTCGGGCGCCGGGTCGTCCGCGAACCGCTCCGGGTAGCTGGCGTAGCCGTAGCCGGGCCGCAGCCGGTGGAGGCGGGCGAAGTCGAGTGTCACCGCCTCGGTGCCGGCCGGGTGGACGGCGTAGACCGGCATGGGCAGCACCCGGGACTGCGCGCGCCGCCAGTCGAGGATCGTCGCGGTCGGCCGGCCGTCGGTCAGGCTGTTAAAGATCACCCGGGTCTCGCTCGTGGGTCCGCGGAGCCACTGGAGCATTGTTCCCTGCTGCCAGCTCCAGGCCGTCGTGCGGCCGATCTCCGCGAAGGCGTCGTCGTCCTGGAGATCGACCACGCCGAGGATCAGCACGTCGGCGGCGACCGGCTGGCGGTCGGCGAATCCGACGCGATTCACCAGCAGGTAACGGCTGGTGGCGTCCCACGGCGTCTTGTCGTAGTAGCCGAAGAAGTGGTGGTGCGGGCCGCGCGTCACGGCGCGGGCGGGGACCGGGGTCGGCGGCTCCTGCCCCCGCGCCGCGGCGCCGACCAGCCCGGCCGCGGCCGCGGCGAATTCCCGGCGGGAGAGGGTGTCCATCGGAACCTCGCGGGGCGAAGATGCGTCGGAACGGTGCCGTCGTTGTAGCAACCCCGGAGCCTCCCCCATGCGTCCCGCCGCCGCGCTGTTCGTCCTCTCCGCCGGCATGATGATGCTCGCCGACCCCGCCGCCGTCGCCCAGCCGAAGGCGACGACGATCAAGCTGAACAAGCTGTCGGCGCCGGCCCCGGCCGGGTGGGTGAGCGAGAAGCCGAAGTTCACGCTGCGGTCGTACCAGTTCCAGCTCCCGGGCGAGAAGGAGAGCCCGCCCGGCGAGTTCATCGTGACGCCGGACAGCAACC
>DASPHQ010000780.1:0-4726 GCA_035629595.1 Urbifossiella sp.
GCTGACGTTCGAGCGGTTCGAGCTGATCGACCTGTACGCCGAGAAGAACGCCTTCGTGAACCGCTTCGGGTTCGAGCGGCCGAGCACCCGCACCCTCGACGGCGACGTGGTCTCGACGGTGCGGCACGAGGCGCAGCTGGACCGCGTGTTGGGGAAGGGCGGGCGGTGGGAGCTCGGCGGCCGCGACTGGTCGAGCTGGAACGCGGTGTACGGCCCGCGCGGCGCCGACGGCCTGCCGGTGCCGGTGTGGGACGGCAAGACGGGGGCGATCAACAAGGGCGTGCTCGACCACTGGAAGAAGTACGACCTGACGAAACACATCGTCGCTAACTGGAAGGAGCTGGGGCCGAAGCTCGCCGGCGGGAAGGTGAACGTCTGGGTGGGCGACGCCGACGACTACTACCTGAACGCGGCGGTCCACAAGTTCAAGTCGGCGGTCGGGCTGCTGCGCGACCCGGCGTTCGACGGGCGGGTGCTGATCGAGATGCGGGCCACGCACTCGAGCGGCGGCTGGACGCGCCGGGAACGCCTCGACGCGATGGCCGCCCGCGGCGGGCTGTGAGGCGCGTAGAATTCCCGTATGGCGTGTACCCTTCGCCTGATGCCGTTCGCAGCCGCCGACGGGGCCACCAACATGGCCGCCGACGAGGCGCTGTTGGAGTCCGCGGCCGCCGGCGTCGCCTCGCTGCGGTTCTACACCTGGACCGAACCGACCCTGTCGCTCGGCTACTTCCAGCCGGCCGACGCCCGCGCCGCCACGCCCGGCGTGGACTGGGTCCGCCGCTCCACCGGCGGCGCCGCCATCCTGCATCACCACGAACTCACCTACGCCCTGGCGCTGCCGGCGGGGGCCGAGTGGCACACCGGCGAGCCGTGGGTCTGCCGCGTACATCACATCTTGCGCGACGAGCTCGCCGACGCCGGGCTGCCGGCGAAGGCGGTGGTCTGCGGCGAGGAGCGGAAGCTCGGCGAGGTGCTGTGCTTTCTGGACCAGACGGCCGGCGACCTGCTGGTGGAGGGGTCGAAGGTGGCCGGCAGCGCCCAGCGGAAGTGGAAGGGGGCGCTGCTGCAGCACGGCAGCATCCTGTTGCGGCGCAGCCCACACGCCCCGCACCTGGCGGGAATCTTCGACTTCGCCGGCCGCGAGCTCTTCATGGCGGCGGAACTTGCGGCGCGGCTGGCCGGACGCATCGCCGTGTCGGCCGGGTGCGGGGTAGAGACCGGCGACTGGGCGCCGCTGGAACGCACCCGCACGGCGAAGATACGGGCCGAGAAGTACGCCGACCCTACCTGGAACGGCAAGCGGTGACGCCCGGCGAACGGTCGCAACTCATGGCCGGGCAACGATTCACGGCGGACGGTGCGCCGCGGGTTCGGTCCAATATAGATTCCTCCGATTGACTCAATGCTTCTGGGACTGGGTGCCTCACTTTCCTGGAACCAATGAACCCGGTTCGAGCAACACGACCCGGTCGGCTACTGGATCACCGCGCAGCGTGAGCTCGCCCCCAGGTCCTGCAACGCGGCGCCGCCGTGCGGTTTGCGTCCCGGCCAAAGCTGTTCTACCCTTCGGCAGGAATTCACACCCCCGCCCGAACTCCGTCCGGGCGGTCCCGGGACGCGCCCCCCTAGCCACGGTGCCCGATGTCGGTCCCGAACTCGGTCGAAGAACTCATCCAGCTCATCCGCAAGAGCGGCATGGTGGACGAGGGCCGGCTCACGAACTACCTCCAGCGCCGCGAGTTCGCCCGCGGGCTCCCCACCGACCCCCGCGAGTTCGCCGAGGACATGGTCCGCGACGGCGTCCTCACCAACTTCCAGGCCGAGCAGTTCCTCCTCGGCAAGTGGCGCGGGTTCACCATCGGCAAGTACAAGCTCCTCGAGCGCGTCGGCGTCGGCGGCATGGGGCAGGTGTTCCTCTGCGAACACATGTTCATGAAGAAGCGCGTCGCGGTGAAGGTGTTGCCGCCGGCGAAGGCCGACCAGCCGGCGGCGCTCGGCCGGTTCTACCGCGAGGCCCGCGCCGCCGGCAGCCTCCAGCACCCGAACATCGTCCGCACCCACGACATCGACCAGGACGGCAACCTCCACTTCCTCGTCATGGACTACGTGGACGGCACCAACCTCCTCGACGTGGTCAAGAAGCACGGCCCGATGGACCTCGGCCGGGCGGCGAGCTACATCCGCCAGGTCGCGCTCGCCCTCGACAACGCCTTCCGCGCCGGCATCATCCACCGCGACATCAAGCCGGGGAACGTGCTGATCGACCGCCGCGGCACGGCCAAGCTCCTCGACATGGGGCTGGCCCGGTTCTTCAAGGACCACACCGACCAGCTGACGGTGAAGTACGACGACAAGATCGTACTCGGCACGGCCGACTACGTGGCCCCCGAGCAGGTGGCGAACAGCCACGCGGTGGACATCCGCGCCGACATCTACGGCCTCGGGGCGACGTACTATTTCCTCCTCGCCGGCCACCCGCCGTTCCCGTCCGGGACGGTATCGCAGAAGCTACTGTGGCACCGGACGAAGGAGCCGACGCCGATCCGGGAGATCCGCCCGGACGTGCCCGACGAGGTGGCGGCGATCCTCGCCCGGATGATGGCGAAGGACCCGAAGGCCCGCTACCAGACGCCGGCGCAGGTGGCGGCCGAGCTGGAGGCGGTGGTGCCGGCGGTGGTGCCGCTGCCGGCGGAAGAGGAGATGCCGGTGCTGAGCCCGGCGGCGACGGAAGGGGCGGAGTCCGAGGCGGACGTCGAGACGCCGCAGCCGGTCGGCGTGTCGGCCGAGCCGGTGGCGCGGGCCGCGTCCGGGGTGGTTGGGGCGGGTGCGACGGTCCGGTCGCCGTTCGGCGCCCCGGCCGCCGTCCCGTTCGGCCCGGCGCCGGCGGCGAGCAACCCGTGGAGCCCGTCGGCGCGGTCGGGGTCGGGGGTGCGGCCGGGCCTGCCGCCGCGCCTGCCGACGGTTCACCCGGCGGGCGAGACAGTGTCGGCGCGGGCCGAGCAGACGCCGGCCGGCAAGCGCCCCGCGGGTTCGGCCCACCCGTTCCGCGCCGACGTGACTGAACCGACCCCGAAGAAGAAGCCGTGGGGCGTAATCCTGGCGGCGGTCGGCGGCGCGGCCGTGGCCGGCGCCGCGGCCGTGCTGATGAAGGTGCTGGGATAACGGGCAGTTCCAACTTCGTCCGAGCCGGCCCCGTCAGGGGTCGGAGGTCGCCCCGGTGTGCCGCGTGAGCGGTCCGGCGGGCGAAACCTCCGCCCCCTGACGGGGCCGGCTCGTGGCGTTTTCAGCCCACCAACTCCGGAATCGGCCGCCCCTGATCGAGTAGGTACGTCGGCCGGCCGCTGAAGTCCGGCAGCGCCGCCGTGACGGGGTCGATCCCGAGGACGTGGTAGATCGTTCCCACGACGTTCTGAAACGTCATCGTCCCGCTCTGCGACCGCTCCGCCCGCGAATCCGTTCGCCCGACGACCTGCCCGACCTTCATCCCGCCGCCGAACACGATGGCGCTGCCGGCGTCCGCCCAGTGCTCTCGGCCGGGGCCGGGGTACGTGATCTTCGGCGTCCGCCCGAACTCGCCGAGCACCACCACCAGCGTGTCGTCGAGCAGGCCGCGCTCCTCCAGGTCCGTCACCAGCGCCCACACGCTCCGGTCGAGCGCCGGCAGGCAGTGGCGGTACGACAGGAAGATGTCCGACTCCGCGCCGCTGTGGTGGTCCCAGCTGCCGACCTGCACCGTCACCACCCGCACCCCGGCCTCGACCAGCCGACGCGCGAGGATGAACGGCTTCACGTCCCAGTCGTAGACGATCGACTTCACCGTCTGGTGGGTGTACTTGCCGCGGCCGTAGCGGTCGACGTTGCGCCGCGGCTCCTTCGACAGGTCGAACGCCTCGCGGGCCTTCGGCGACGTGACCAGCTCCAGCGCCCGCGCCTGGAAGCGGTCGAGCGCCGCCGCCTGGCCGCTGGCGTCGAGCTCGCGGCGCATCCGGTCGAGGCCGGCGAGGATCGCGCGGCGGTCGTTCAGCGCGTCCTGCGAGCGGACCGGGCGGAGGTCGTTGAGGGCGTCGCCGAACGGGCGGAACGGGGCGTGTTGCGACCCGGCGTAGTACGGCCGCTCGTAGTCGAACCGGTCGTTCGCCTGCACCTCGTGGAGGCTGACGTAGGCCGGCAGGTGGGCCGTCGTGCCGAGCAGCTTGCTGGCGACCGACCCGAACGCCGGTCGATTGCCGGCGCTGCGCGGCAGGCCGGTGTACACCTCGCTCAGGTAGTGGTCGTTCTCCACCGACCGCACGCCGTTCAGGACCGCGGCCTTGTCGAGGATGCCGGCCTGCAACGGGAACAGCTCGCACAGCCGGACGCCGGGGAGGCGCGTCGGGATGGTGCCGAACGGGCCGCGGAACTCGGCGGGGGCGTCCGGCTTCGGGTCCCAGGTGTCGATGTGGCTCGGGCCGCCCGAGAGCACGACGTAGATGATCGACTTCGGGCGGGCGGCGGAGTCGGCGCGGGCGTCGTTGCGGAGCAGCGCGGGGAGGGTGACGCCGGCGACGCCGAGCCCGCCGGCGCGGAGGAACTGGCGGCGGCTGGGGGGGCCGGAGGCAATCGTCAGCACGGGCGGGGTCTCGGACGGGAGTTTGGCAGGAAGTGTATCATCCGAGAAAAGCCCACCCGTTGCAACGGGTGGGCTTCGCCCGGCCGCCCCTTCCCCGCGCTCGCCGCGCCGGGT
>DASPHQ010000781.1:0-11024 GCA_035629595.1 Urbifossiella sp.
TCCGGCGAGTACCGCAATTACGTGCTGCGGGCCGTCGCCGCCGCCAACCGCGTGCTCGCCGAGGACGCCGAGGACGTGACCGCCCACGACCTGCTGGCGCTGGCCTACGCCGACATCGGCACGGCGCTGCCGCCGGCCGCACCCGGCGGCGACGTGGGAGCGCTCGCCGCGGATGCCGCGAACGCCCGCACCGACAAGACCCGCCGCGTGCAGGCGTGTGCGGAACTGGCCGCGGCCGTGCCCGCGCTGCCGATGCCGAAGCTCGCCACCCTCCGCGAGGCGCTCGGCAAGCTGCGGCCGGCGTTCGACGCCGAACCGGACGCGGACGCGAAGGCCGCACTGGCCGCGGCGCTGGCGGTGCTGCACCGCGAGCTGCACGGTATCTTCAAGCCCGACGAGGTGGCCCGCTCCACTGCGGCCCGACTGTACCGCGAGCGGAACCCGGCCGGCAACTACGCCGCCCGCGACCGCGTCATTTACCCGACGACCGCCGCCCACCGCGACTCGATCCTCCGCACCGGCGAATTGCCGCCGGCCCGCTGACCACCGCGAGCCCCCATGCGTTCTCCCCGCGTCCTGGCTCTCGTCGCCGTCGCCGCCCTCGTCGCCGGGGGAATCGGCTACGGCGTGTACCGCTACCTGACGCCGCCGGCCGGCTCGGTGACGAACATCGAGCCGCCGGCGGCGCGGCCGCCGAAGCCCGCCGTCGCGGTGCCGGAAAACCGCTTCGTGGACGTGACCGAGGCGTCCGGCGTGCGCTTCACCCACGTCAACGGTGCGACTCCGATGAAGCTGCTGCCCGAGACGATGGGGGGCGGCGTCGCGGTCATCGACTTCGACGGCGACGGCAAGCCTGACCTGTTCTTCCCGAACGGCCGAGTGTGGACCGGCCACGGCAACCCGGCGGCGCTCGTCGCCATGCCGACGCCGAAGCTCTACCGCAACCTCGGCGGCATGAAGTTCGAGGACGCCACCGACGCCGCGGGGTTCGGCCGCGAGCGGATGTACGGCATGGGCGTGGCGGTCGGCGACTACGACAACGACGGCCGGCAGGACCTGTTCGTGTCCTGCGTCGGCAAGCACCAGCTGTACCGCAACGTGGACGGCAAGCGCTTCGAGAACGCCAC
Source organism: Urbifossiella sp. (assembly GCA_035629595.1). GTDB lineage: Bacteria > Planctomycetota > Planctomycetia > Gemmatales > Gemmataceae > Urbifossiella. Next base: position 1,128 of record DASPHQ010000781.1, read on the forward strand.
CGCGACCGCCGGCGTGGGAGGGCCGACCGACCTGCCGGCGGTGGGCAAGGCCGAGTTCGACGCGTGGAAGGCGCCGATCCCGTTCGGCTCGTCGTCCACGTTCGTGGACTACGACGGCGACGGCAAGCTCGACCTGTTCGTGTGCCACTACGTGACGTGGTCGCCGGCCATCGACCGCGGCATCAACAGCACGCTGACCGGGGCCGGGCGGACGTACCAGCAGCCGCAGCAGATGGACGGCGCCCAGTGCAGCCTGTATCGGAACCTCGGTGGCGGCAAGTTCGCTGAAGTGTCAGCGGCCGCGGGCGTCCACGTCAGCGAGGCGGAGGGGACGGACAAGAACTCGCGCCAGCGCGCCGTCGGCAAGGCACTCGGCGTCATACTGTGCGATCCGGACGGCGACGGCTGGCCCGACCTGATCGTCGCCAACGACACGGTCCGCAACTTCTTCTTCCACAACCGCCCCGGCCCGAACGGCGGCCGCGTGTTCGTCGAGGACGCCTACCGGCTCGGCGCCGCCTACGCGGAGAACGGCGCGGCCCGCGGCGGGATGGGGATCGACTGGGCCGAGTTCGCCCCGGGCCGGCTCGGCTGCGTGATTGCCAACTTCGCCAACGAGCCGGTCACGCTACTGGAACGCAACCGCGACCGGCTCGGTTTCTCCGACACCACGACCACCCTCGGCCTACTCGGCCCGAGCCGGCCGCCGCTGAAGTTCGGCTGCTTCTTCTTCGACTACGACAACGACGCTCGCCTCGACCTGTTCGTCTGCAACGGCCACATCGAGCCGGACATCTCGAAGATTCAGTCCATGCAGCAGTACGCGCAGCCGCCGCTACTGTTCTGGAACACCGGCGATCCGGCGTGTTACTTCGAGCCGGTGCCGGAATCGTCCAGCGGCCCGGACTTCCTGCGCCCGATGGTCGGCCGCGGCGCCGCGTTCGCGGACCTGGACGGCGACGGCGACCTCGACCTGGTGCTGGTCTCCAACGGCGGCCCGGCCCGCGTGCTGCGGAACGACGCCCCGGCCGCGAACAAGTGGGTGCGGCTCGACCTCCGCGGCGACGGCGCCACAGCCAACCGCATGGCGATCGGCGCCGAGCTGACAATCGAGGCCGGCGGAAAGACGTTCGTGCGCCACGTCGCCGGCGGCCGCGGCTACCTGAGCCAGTCGGAGGGCGTGCTGACGGTCGGCCTCGGGACGGCGACGCAGATCGACAAGCTGACGGTGCGCTGGCCGGGGAAGGCCGCCGGCTCGCGCAGCTGGCAGACCCTGCCGGCCGGCCGCACGCATATCCTGACGCAGACTGATCCGAAGCCTTAGAGAAGGTGCCCGTCATGTCGGCCTCCGCGTCTCCCGCCCCGGCCCGCCGCCGGGGGCCGTATCTGGTGGGTGCCGCGCTCGTCGCGGCGGTCGCGGTCGCGCTCTACCTCCTGTGGGCGCCGGTCGTCCACCCGCGGCAACCGAACATGGAAGCGGCGATCGCGGCGAACACGCGCGGCGTCGGGTGGATGGAGCACTTCGAGTTCGACAAGGCGGAGACCGAGTTCGAGGACGCCCGCCGGCACGCCCCGGACTGGGCGACCGCGAAGGTCAACCTCGGCATTTCGCTGTTCAACCAGGATCAGTCGAAGAACCCCGGAAAGATCGGCCGGGCGAAGGCGCTCTTCCGCGAGGTGTTGGCCGCGGACCCCGCGAACAAGCACGCCCACTACTGCCTCGGCATCATCTCTTACGAAGCGGGCGACCTCGGCACCGCGTACACGCACTTCGCCGAAGTGAACAAACTCGACCCGGCCGACGGCTTCACCTGGTACCGCGTCGGGATGACGCACCCGGACCGGACGCGCTCGGACGCCGCGAAGAAGTGCTTCGAGGAAGCGCTGAAGCGGAACCCGTACCTGACCGCGGCCCGCTACAACCTGTCACAAATCCTGTTCGCCACCGACGACGCCGCGGCGAAGAAGATGCTGGCCGAGAACGACGCCCTCCGCGCCGCGACGTGGGAAACCGAGGTTGCCACGAAGTACAGCGTGATGGGGAAGTACGCCGACGTGATCGGCCGCGACCCGCGGACGGACCCGAACCAGAAGGTCGGCCCCCTCCCCACCTTCGACGAGCCGGCGAAGATCGCCGCACCGGCCGGCGCGAAGTGGACGGGTGACGGCCCGCTGTCACTGTTCGACTCCAACGGCGACGGCCGGCCGGACGTGTTCCTCGGCAGAGCCGTGACCGACGGCGGGGACGCGCGGAACGTTCTGCTGCGGAACCCCGCCGGCGCCACCTACGCGGAATCGAAGCTGCCCGGTGCGCTTTGCCACGCCGGGTTCCCCGTACCCGGCGACTTCGACAACGACGGCTCCCCGGACCTGGCCCTCGTCGCCCCAAACCACATCCAGCTGCTGCGGAACGTCGGGAACGAGGCGTTAGCCGACGTGACCTCGGCGGCCGGGCTCGGCCCGGTAGCCGGGAACTTCACCTCGGCGCAGTGGCTCGACATCGACCAGGACGGCGACCTCGATCTCGTCCTCGCGGGCGGCGGCGTGGTCGTGTACGAAAACATCGGCGAGGCCGCCCCCGGCGCGGCGGGGCTGACGCCGAAGTTCCGCCGCCTGGAGGGCCGCCTCCCGCCGACGCCCGCCACGAACGTCGTCGCGGCCGACCTCGACGGCGACGGGGACATCGACCTGCTGGCGCTCGCCGACGGGGCGGCGCCGGTGCCGATCCTCAACGACCGCCTCTTGCGCTTCCACGCGGGGCCGCCGCTGCCGAACGTGCCGGCCGCGAGATGGCGCGGCGGCGTCATCCTCGACGCCAACCGCGACGAGCGCGCCGACCTGGTGCTGCTGCGGCAGGGTGAAGCGCCGGTCGTGCTGCTCTCGAAGGACGACGGCTTCAAACCCGGCGCGACGAACAGCCCGCCGCTGACGCAGTGCGTCGCCACGGACCTCGACCTCGACGGCTGGCCGGACGTCGTCGGCCTCGACGAGCGCGGCCGGCCGACGCTCCTCCACAACACCGGCAACGACCGCCTCGAAGCCGTCCCGGACGTGTTCGGCGTCGTCGATCAGCGACCCGTCCCGTGCCACGCGCTCGCCGTCGCCGACCTCGATGGGGACGGCAACCTCGACCTCCTGTTGGTGAACGCCGACGGGCCGCACGTCCGCCGCAGCCGCGGCAACGGCAACCGCGGCGTGTTCGTCTCGCCCACCGGCGCCCGCGACAAGGGGAGCGACCGCCGCGTCAACGCCGACGGCATCGGCACCTGGGTCGCGGCGCAGCACGGCTCGTTCTTCAGCAGCGCATTCCGGCTGTCCGCCGAGTCCGGCCCGGCGCGGTCGCTGCTGCCGACGGTGCTCGGCCTCGGCCGCGCCGACCGGGCCGACGTGATCCGCGCCCGCTGGCCGGACGCCGTGGTTCAGGCCGAGCTCGGCATCGCGGCCGGCCCGTTCCGGCTCGTCGAAACGAACCGCAAGGGCACGTCCTGCCCGGTGCTGATGACGTGGGACGGCGAGCGGTTCGTGTTCGTCACCGACTTCCTCGGCGGCGGGGCGCTCGGCGAGTCCGGGCCGGACGGCGCCGTCCGCCCGCCGCGGCCGGAGGAGTCGGTGAAGATCGAAGCGCACCAGCTGAGGGCGAAGGACGGCAAATATGTCCTGAAGATCGCGGAGCCCATGGACGAGGTGCTGTACCTCGACCGCCTCCGCCTCGACGTGGTGGACCACCCGGCGGGCGTGGTCGTGCTGCCGGACGAGCGGTTCGTTCTCGCCCCGCCGTTCCCGAGCCAGGAGCTACTGGCATTCCCGACACGCCACGAGCTGAAGGCCGCGACGGACGACGCCGGGCGCGACGTGCTGCCGCAACTCCGCGCGCGTGACGGGAACTCGGTGAACAGCTTCGCCGTCCGCTCCTGGCTCGGCTACGCCGCGGACCACGCCCTCACCCTCGACTTCGGCGCGGTGCCGGCGGCACCCGGGCAGCGCTGGTTCCTGGTGCTCGCCGGCTGGACCGAGTACCCGTACCCGGAGTCGATGTACGCCGCGGGCCGGGCCGGCGTGGCGCTGGTGCCGCCCGTGCTCGAACGGCTCGCCGCGGACGGCCGCACCTGGGAGCCGGTCTGCGACCTCGGCTTCCCGGCCGGCCTCACCCGCGTGATGACCCGCGAACTGCCCGGGTTCGTGCCGTCGGCGAAGACCGTCCTCCGCGTCCGCACCAACATGCAGATCCACTGGGACCACGTCTTACTGGCCCCGGCCGCGGACCTCGCGACGACCGCGCACGTCCACCCACTCGACCCGTCGGCCGCGTCTCTCGCCGCGCGCGGGTTCGTGCGCGAGGTCACGCCGTTCCCCGGCGGTCCGCTCGGCTACGACGATGCGCACACCGAGCCGGTCGCCGTCACGCGGTGGAAGGGGAACCTGACCCGCCTCGGCGACGTGACCGAACTTCTGACCGCGGCCGACGACAGGTTCGTGCTGTGCGGCCCCGGCGACGAGATCACCGTCCGCTTCGACGCGACGCGGTTGCCGCCGCTGCCGGCGGGGTGGGAGCGGTCGTTCGTGGTGCGGACGTGTGGCTACTGCAAGGACACCTCGACCACGACGGTGAGCGGCGGTCGCGTCGGGCCGCTGCCGTTCCAGGGGATGCCGAACTACCCCGAGTTCGGCGGCGCACCGCCGCCTGCCACCGACGCCGCGCGCTGGCACACCCGCCCGGCCGGCGGCCGCTAGGCGATCCCGTAAGCTATCCCCACGGCCCCGCCTCTCTCCCGGCGGGCCGATCGCCCGACACGCGGGAGGGGACATGCAGGCGGCGGCCCAGAAGGCACTCGGCTCCGACATCCGACTCCTCGGCGACCTCCTCGGCCACGCCATCCGCCGCCTCGCCGGTGAGGAGGCGTTCCGACTCGAAGAGGAAGTCCGCGCCGCCGCGAAGGAGCTGCGGGTCAACCCGTCGGTGGACGAAGCCCGCCGGCTCCGCGACCGTCTCGCGCGGCTCGACCTCCCCGCCCTCCGCGGCCTCATCCGCGCCTTCAGCGTCTTCTTCGACCTCATCAACCTGGCCGAGCAGCAGGCCCGGGTGCGGGCACTGCGGACCCGCGGCGAACGGCCCGGCGGCGAAACCGCCGAGGCCGCGCTGCGGCACATCCGCGACCGCGGCACTGGTGTCGATGAACTGTCGGCTCATCTCGCCCGGGCGCTCGTCGTCCCCGTGTTCACCGCCCACCCGAGTGAGGCGCGGCGGCGGACCGTGCTCGAAAAGCTCGCCGCCCTCGCCGGCCACCTCGACCGGCTCGAACTCGGCGTGCCGTCCGTCGCCGGGCAGGCCGACACCCTCCGCGCCGTCGCCGAGGAGGTCGAGTCGTACTGGCTCACCGACACCGTCCGCGCCGCCCGCCCGACGGTGCTCGACGAGGTGAAGCAGGTGCTCGGGCTGGTCGAGACGCGGCTGCTGGACGTGGTGCCGCGCGTCTACCGGCGCGTCGAGGCGGCGCTGAACCGCGTCTACCCCGGGGCCGACCGGCCGGTGCCGGCGTTCCTCCGCTTCGGGTCGTGGATCGGCGGCGACCGCGACGGCCACCCGAACGTCAGCCACACCGTGACCGGCGACGCCGTGCGGCTCGGGCAAGAAACGATCCTCCGCCATTACCTCGCCCGCACCGACGAACTCGGCCGGCGGCTCAGCCACTCCGACCGGTTCGCCGCGGTCGGCGCGGAACTGCGGGCGTCGATCGCCGCCGACCGCGCGTTACTTCAGGACGCGACGCCCGACCGCGACCACGAGCCGTACCGGGCGAAGTGCCTCCTCGTCGCCGAGAAGCTGCGGCGGACGCTGCACTACGTCCGCACCCACGTCCCGGACTGGGCCGCGGAGTTCACCCCGCCGGCGGGCGTGTACATCGGCCGCGAAGCGCTGCTCGCCGACCTGCGCGTGATCCAGACCGACCTGCGCCAGTCCGGCGCGACGGCAGCGGCCGACGGCGCGGTGAAGGACTTCGTCCGTCTCGTCGAGGTGTTCGGCGTACATCTCCAGACGCTCGACCTGCGCCAGCACAGCGGCCGGCACGAGCAGGCCGTTGACGAGGTGTTCCGCGCCGCGGGTGTGTGTTCGAACTACCTGGAACTCACGCCGGACGAGCGGTTCGACGTGCTCGCCGCAGAGTTGGCCGGCACCCGGCCGTTGATTCCGGCCCGGCTGGCGTTCTCCGCCGACGTGAACGAGGTGATCCAGACGTTCCGCACGATGGCCGCGGTGCTGGAGCAGCAGTCGCCGGACGCACTCGGCACCTACATCATCAGCTCGACCACGACGCCGGCGCACCTCCTCGAAGTGTTGCTGCTGGCACGCGAGGCGGGGCTGTACCGCCCGACCGAGGGCGTGAGCCGCATCGACATCGTGCCGCTGTTCGAGGCACTCGAACCCCTCCAGACGGCGAAGGCGATCCTGGCGCGGCTCTTCGCACTCCCGGCGTACCGCCGGCAGCTCGACCTCCGCGGCCGGCTCCAGGAGGTGATGATCGGCTACTCCGACAGCAACAAGGAGAGCGGCTTCCTCCAGTCGGCGTGGGCGCTGTACCGCGCGCAGGAGGACATCACCGACCTCGGTCGCGCGGAGGGCGTGACGGTGCAATTCTTCCACGGCCGCGGCGGGGCGGTAGGGCGTGGCGGCGGGCCGGCCAACCGCGCCGTCCTGGCCCAGCCGCCGGGCACGGTGGGCGGCAGGCTCCGCGTGACCGAGCAGGGCGAAATGATCGCCGACCGCTACGGCCACCCGGCGATCGCGGAGCGTCACCTGGAACAGGTCGTGAACGCGGTGCTGCGGACGAGCTTCCCCGACGACGCGGCCCGGCCCGAGCCGGCGTGGCTGGACGCGCTCGACGGCCTCGCCGCCGCGGCCCGCCAGCACTACCGGGCCTTCGTGTACGACGACCCAGAGTTCCTCCCGTACTTCGAGCAGGCGACGTGCATCGGCGAGATCGCCGAGCTGAAGATCGGCTCGCGCCCGGCCCGCCGCAGCGCCACGCGGTCGATCGAGCAACTCCGGGCGATCCCGTGGGTGTTCAGCTGGATGCAGAGCCGGCACACGCTCCCCGGGTGGTTCGGCCTCGGCTCGTCGGTGAACGAATTCCTCGCCGCCAGGCCGGACGGGCTCGACATGCTCCGCGACATGTACCGCCGCTGGCCGTTCTGGACGACGCTCGTCGACAACGCCCAGATGATCCTGGCGAAGGCCGACTTCGTCATCGCCCGGCTCTACGCGGACCTCGTCGACGACCAGGCGCTCGCCGGCCGGGTGTACGGCCGGATCGAGGCCGAGTACCGCGCGACCGCGGACGCGGTCTGCCGCATCGCCGAGCAGGGGAGCCTCCTGGAGAAGAGCCCGATCCTGAGAACGTCGATCGAGCGGCGGAATCCCTACGTCGATCCCCTCAGCTTCATCCAGCTGGAGCTGCTGAAGCGGCTGCGGGCGGGGGAGGGGCCGCGGGAGGAGCTGGTGACCGCGGTGCTGGAGAGCATCAACGGCGTGGCGAGCGGGCTGAAGAACACGGGGTAACGAAGAAAGCCCGGGGGCGGGTGCCCCCGGGCTCCGTCGCGGGCGGCCGCGGGGTTACTTGGTCGGCTCGACCTTGGCGGCGTTGATGAGCTTCTTGCCGTCCTTCTCGCTGACGACCCCGGTGACCTTGACGGCCAGGTCGCTGCCGGCCGGGCAGACCTTCCCGTGGACCGACTTGAAGTCCTTCTCGGTGGACTTGACGAGGTAGTAGGTGATCTCCTTGCCGTCGGCCTTCACCTTGACCGCGTGCTCGCAGGCCTTGGTCTCGTCCAGGGTGCACTTGGTGCAGACGAGCTTCCCCTCGACGGTCGTGGTCTTGGTCTCGACCTTGCCCTTCTTCTCCTGGGCGGTCGTGGTGCTCCCGGCGGCGACGACGACGGCCAGCCCGAGGGCGGCGGCGAACACGTAGCGCATCATGAAATGGGTCCTGTCAGGCGGGGCCCGGCCGGTTCGCGGCGACCCCCCGTGGGCGCCGGTCATCCGTCCAGTCCGGCTACTATACCTATCGGTCACAACCGGTGCAACATTCTGCGCAAAATCATTCGCACCCGCGGAATCAGTCGCCCATCGCGTAGGAGACCGGCGGGGCTGTCACCGCCCCGAGTGCGGCAATCTTCCGCAGTGCCGATCGGAACCGTCCCGTCTCGGCCGTGTGCGTCAGGATGACCAGCGGGACGGGTCGGGTTTCTCCCTCGCCGGCCTCGTGCTGGACGACACTCGAGATGCTGATCCCCTCGTCGGCCAGGATGCGGGTGATGTCGGCGAGCACTCCTGGCCGGTCGGCGACGGTCAGCCGGAGGTAGAAGCGGCTCCGCACCCGCTCGACCGGCTCGACGACGAACCCCTTCCCCTCGCGCGACCACAGCCGGGCGGCGGTGAACGTGGCCTGGGCGCGGCCGACGGCCAGGTCGATGAGGTCGGCGACGACCGAACTGGCGGTCGGCATCATGCCGGCCCCCGGCCCCTGGTACAGCGTCTCCCCGACGACGTCCCCGTGGACGGAGATGGCGTTGAACGCCCCGCGCACCTGGGCGAGCAGGTCGGTCCTACGGAGCAGCACGGGGCCGACGTGCAGGGCAACAGTGCGAGTGTGAGTGCCGGCCGGGGCAGTTTCGCTGGATTTACTCACACTCGCACCCACACTCGCACTCTCCCCCGTCCACGCCTCCGCCAGCAACTTAATTGTGTACCCGAGTTCGGCGGCGAAGCGGATGTCCTGGGCGTCGAGCGTGTCGATGCCGCGTCGCTCGATCTGATCCGGGCGGGCGGCGACGCCGAACGCGATCTGCGCGAGGACCGAGAGCTTGTGGGCGGCGTCGCTGCCGTCCACGTCGAGCGTCGGGTCGGCCTCGGCGTACCCGAGCCGCTGGGCCTCGGCCAGCGCCGCCGGGTAGGTCATTCCGGTTTCGGCCATGCTCGTCAGGATGAAGTTCGACGTGCCGTTCAGGATGCCCTGAATCGCGGTCACCTGGTTCGCGGCCAAACTCTCGCCGAGCGCCCGGATGATCGGCACGCCGCCGGCGACTGCGGCCTCGAAGCAGACCGCCCGGTCGGCCGCCCGCGCCGCCTCGAACACCTCGGCGCCGGCCTCCGCGAGCAGCGCCTTGTTCGCCGTGACGACGTGCTTACCGGCCGCGAGCGCGTCCAGCACGACGCACCGGGCGACCGTCGTTCCGCCGACGAGTTCCACGACCACGTCCACGTGCGGGTCGGCGGTGACGGCACGCGGCTCCGTCGTCAGTACGCCCGGTGGCAGGGCCACGCCGCGCGCCTTGCCGAGGTCGCGGACGGCGACGCGGCGGAGGATCAGCGACCGGCCGGCGCGGCGGGCGAGTCGGTCCGGCTGTTCGAGCAAGAGTTTGGCGACGCCGGTGCCGACCGTCCCGCACCCGACCAGCCCGACCCCGAGCGGCTCCGCCATCGTGCGTCCCCTGGTGTGCGAGTGTTCTTACAGTGGGGGAGTCTGCGGGAGTAGAGGAGTGGAGGAGTGCCCGATTCCTCCACTCCTCTACTCCCGCAGACTCATTCACGTTTTTCAGGCCCGGCCCGAACATCCTGCCCCACCCGCACAACCCGACGAATCGGCGTGGCCCCTGCGCGATTCACGACCTACGGTTGGGGTGCCCGCCCCGGTGTCGGGGCCGGCGCGAGACGCGACACATGATCGGCCGGATTTTCCTGGGTCGGTACGAGGCCAAGCGACTCCTCGGCGAGGGGGGCATGGGCCGCGTCTACCTGGCGCGCCAGCTCGACCTCGGCCGCGAGGTTGTCGTGAAGGTGATGCACGACCACATCGCCACCGACCCCAAGTTCTGCGACCGGTTCCAGCGCGAAACCCTGCT
>DASPHQ010000782.1:0-2085 GCA_035629595.1 Urbifossiella sp.
CCTCCGCCGCCGCCGAGAGCGCCACCCGCACTCGCGTCACGGTCATCGTGCCCACCACGCTGAACGACCCGCTCGCCGGCAAGAGCGCCCGCTTCCGCGTCCGCATCCTGGCCAAGCGCTTCGGCCCCTGGAGCCCCAAGAGCAAGTCGCCGGTCATCGCGCCTTCCGCGGCCACCGACGGCGGCGGCGCCGGCTCCGACTCGCCTGAGGCCGACTGCGACCTCGACGGCCAGTCGAACGCCGTCGACACCGACGACGACAACGATCTTCTTCCGGACACCCAGGAGACCGCCCAGCTCGGCACCCTGCCCTGCAACGGCGACACCGACGGTGACACGGTCCAGGACGGCTGGGAGTACCAGTCGGCGCTCGACCTCAACCGGACCGTCCTGCACGGCTCGACGCCGCCCACGCCGTACCCCGGCCGGCGTCCCTTCCCGAACCCGCTCTTCCCGGACGCGGGCAACGACTTCGACGGCGATGGCCTCACGGAAGCCGACGAGCACGCGCTCTGGCTCAAGTACGGCGGCCACTCGTTCCCGCTGAACTACAGCGGCGGCCTCAAGACCAGCGTGTTCACCCCCGCGCCTTCGGCTCCCGAGCTCGAGCAGCTCGACTCCGCCTCCTGGTCCGGCCAGTTCGACGGCCAGCTCAACGACGGTGAGCGCGACGCGGACGCCGACGGTCTCGCCAACTGGGACGAGGCTAACGGCCGCTTGACGCCCGGGTGGTGGCCCGCGACCTTCAACGGCAAGGGCGGCACGGCCAAGGAGACCGAGTACACGATCATCTTCCCGGGCACCGCCCTGGACGACCCGGACACCGACGGCGACGGCCTGCTCGACGGCCCGGACGACCAGGACCACGATGGCCTGACGAACATGTTCGAGGTCGCCCGGCCGTACAACTGGCGGACCACCTACATCTCGGTCGGCCCCGCCCCGCTCGGCCATGCGGGCACCAATCCGTACGCCCGGACCGACCCGTTCAACCCCTGCAAGCCGGTCTTCTCCGCGACGTGCCACGAGCACCCGCCGTTCGGCCACTACGCCGACGACGAGGACTGGGAGGGCATGGCAGCCGCCGACGCCGTGGCCGTTCCTTACGGTCCCCCGGGCGCGACGCCCGGCCCGCTCCACCCCTAGCGCCCGGCCAGCGCGGTCCCGACGCGTGGCAAGGGCTCGCAAAATGGATCACTTGTGGTTTCGCGCCATAAATGATCCATTGTGCATTTGCGCCCCGTAAGTGTGTCTCAAGTACCCCAGCCGACAGCAAGCAGAGGACTTGAGGTATGACCATGAGAGAAGGAACCGCCGACCGCCGGGCGGAGCTCTATCGCGAGGCGATGACTCTCATCGCCCGCGAGTACCCAGCCGACCTCCACCTGGAGGGTGTCGCCCGCCGTCTCGCGACGTCGCGTCGCCAGCTCCAGCGCGCCTTCGCCGAGGCCGGCTCCACCAGCTTCCGCGACGAGCTCGCACGGACGCGCATGCAGCATGCGCGCGACCTGCTGGCGGCCGATGTGCTGCCGGTCCGGCAGGTGGCGGCGAGCGTGGGCTACCACCAGCCCGCCCAGTTCGCGAAGAGCTTCCGCCGCTACCACGGCCAGCCGCCCTCGGCCTACCGCCGGGAGAACCGCCGCGCCGCCCCCAGCACCAACGGCGGGCCGCCGGCCTTTGACAGAGCTTTGAACTAGCTTGGGCGCCCGCTGGGGCGCGCCTGCCGATCATCGATTCAGCTTCCGAGAGGAGATGGATCGATGAGTGGAATACAGACAAAGGTCGCTGCAGGCTCGACGGTGTTGGCGCTGGGTGCGCTGGCCGCCTTCGCGGTGTCGAGCGGCGGAGAGACGCAGACCGACCCGGCCGCCGCCACCAATGCCGGCGAGCCTGAGGTGCGCACCCAGACGGTGCGGCGCACCATCCGCGTCGTGCGGCGCGAGAAGCCGCGCGGCGGCTCAGGGAGCGGCAGCACCACCGGTGCCGCGGCCCCACCGCCCGCGCCGGGCGCGAGCGGCGGACCTGGCCCCTCGGCGGGTGGAACGACGACGCAGTCCGCGGCACCTGCCTCGGCGCCGCCGGTGAC
>DASPHQ010000783.1:0-6637 GCA_035629595.1 Urbifossiella sp.
ACTGACGATAGTCACCAGGACGAAATCCGAGCAAGGGCGCAAGTCGGGTCAGGTATCCCGTTCCAGCGGCGAACCCCGGCGGGACGGTCCGGGAGACCGGAGCCAGAACATGAGCCGCACCTTCGCCACCGCCGCCCAGCCGAGCCTCGCGGACCTCACCGCCGCCTTTCTGACCACCCGCTCAGACGCCGCCGCGGCGGCAGTCGAGCCGGTCGGGGGCGACGTGGAGCCCCACGAGGTCGCGGCCGGGTTCCGGGTCGAACCCCGGACCGCCTGGGCCGACGCCACCGCCACCCTCGCCACGTCACCGGCCGCGACGCCGACCGAGTGGGCCGCCCTCGTGGGGTTGCCGACCGCGGTCTACGCCGTGCCGATGGCCGCGGGGAATTTCCCGCAGCGCGTCCGCGACGTGACCCCGCTACTCGGCCGGTTCAACCCCGCCGCGCTGCGGCCGTCGGCCGACGGCACCCCCGCCCCGGGCCTGAGTGGGTTGCGGACGTGGGTCGTGCGCGAGGTGAAGAAGCGGACCGCCGCCACGGCGCTGCTGGCCGCCGGCGTCGCCCGCGCGGCCGGCGAACTGGACTGGGCCGCCGAGTTGCTGACCGACGCCGAATCGCTGTGTACCGGCGACGACTGCGGCCGGTGGGAGAACGAGCGGGCCGCGCTCGCATGGCACCGTGGCGACGCGGCCGACGCGCTGAGCCGCTGGGAGGCGCAGCCGGATTCGCCCGCGGTGTGCTTCAACCGCGGCATGGCGCTGCTGTTCCTGAGCCGCGCGGCCGACGCCCGGACAGCACTCGCGGCCGCGATCGAAGTGCTGCCCGAGGGGAGCGGCTGGCGCGACCTCGCCGAGTTGTACCGCACGCTGACCGAGATTCACGGTTGAGTTTCGCCCCTGAACGGGCTCACGTCTCGAACGGTCGGATGAGAAAGCTATTGGAATCGACCCCGTCGATCCGGTATGCTCGGTGTGTGGGGTGACTCGCACTCCGAGCCTTTCTCCCGGGCCGACTTCTCCCATGCGCCTTGCCCCGACCGCCGGGTTCCTCGCCGCCCTCGCGCTCGTCGCGGGTTGCGGCGGCGCCGCGAGCCCGAACGCCCCCGCCCTCCCCTCCTACGACGCCGACGCCCTCGCGGCGGCCGCGATCCAGCATCTCGACAAGAACGGCAACGGCTCCGCCGAGGATGCCGAACTCGACGCTTCGCCCGGCCTCAAACTCGCGCTCGGCGAGATCGACGCGAACAAGGACAAGAAGCTGTCGGCCGACGAGTTGAAGGCCCGCTTCGCCCGCTACGCCGACGGCGCGGCCGGCGGCGGGCTCGCGGCCGTGTCGTGTACGGTCTACCTCGACAACGCCCCGGTGCCGAACGCGACGGTCCGGTTCGAGCCGGAGCCGTTCATGGCGTCCGTGTTGCAGCCGGCGACAGGTACGACCGACGCGCAGGGGTTCGTGAACGTGAAGGTGGACGGCTCGGCCGACTACGGCGTCTTCCCCGGCGTGTACCGAATCGTCGTCACGCGCGGCGGGGGGAAGGACCTGCCGGCGCGGTACAACACCAAGACCACCCTCGGCCGCGAGGTGTTCGGGGGGAGCCGGAGTGCGTCCGGCGGCATCGAGCTGCGGTTGAAATCGGGCTGACGCCCGAGCGTTTCATTGCGGGGCCGTTCGCCCCGCGCTTTCGTCCCGTCCGGAGGTCTCATCATGCGGTCCGTCGTTCCCCGCAGGAGCGGGTTCACGCTCATCGAGTTGTTGGTCGTCATCGCCATCATCGCCATCCTCATCGGCCTGCTGCTCCCCGCGGTGCAGAAGGTCCGCGAGGCGGCCGCCCGGGCCAAGTGCCAGAACAACCTGAAGCAGATCGGCATCGGGATGCACGCCTGCCACGACACGAACGGCCACTTCCCGAGCGGCGGGTGGGGCTGGTTCTGGGTCGGCGAGCCCGGCCGCGGGTCGGGGAAGAACCAGCCGGGCGGGTGGGTGTTCAGCGTCCTCCCGTACGTGGAACAGGGTGCACTCGCCAACCTCGGCCAGGGGCTGACGGGGGCCGCGGCGGTGACCGCCGGGCACACTCGCAGCGGCACCCCGCTCACGCTGTTCACCTGCCCGACCCGGCGGCAGACGCAGCAGTTCCCGCTCAACGGCACGACCGGGCTGGAGTACCGGAACTGGCCCGGCGCGCTCATCCTGGTGTCCGGCCGGACCGACTACGCGGCGACCGGCGGAAACCGCGCCAACTCCGCGGAGTACTTCGACGGGCCGCCCAACTACGCCAGCGGCGACAGCGACGCGTGGTGGTCGGGCAGCGCGGCCGGGGCGGCGGACCAGAACCGGTTCAACGGCCTGATCTTCACCCGCAGCCAGGTCAGCTTCACCGCGGTCACGCGGGGCACGAGTAACGTCATCCTGGTGGCCGAGAAGTTCCTCCCGACCGACCGGTACTCGACCGGGACCGACGGCGGGGACAACGAGTGCATGTACACCGGGTTCAACAACGACGTGAACCGCAGCACGTTCCAGCCGCCGCTCCAGGACAAGCCCTCGACCGCCGGCCTCCCGGCCGACCCGACGTTCACCTACGGCAGCGCCCACATCGGCGGCTTCAACGCCCTCATCGGCGACGGCTCGGTGCGGACCATCCGCTATAACGTGACGCTGGCCAACTACCGGTCTTACGGCGACCGGACCAGCACGGTGACGGGGAACCTCGACTGACGTGACATGCGGGCGAAGCCCACCCGTTGCAACGGGTGGGCTTTTTCGCGCGCTCAGCCCGCGACGGCCTTGTAGACGGCGAAGCCGAGCGCCAGCACGCCGAAGACCAGCCACACGACGCCCATCGCCTTGGCCTGCCCGCCTTCGAGGTCCGGCCCCTTCTTGGTCACCGCCTTCCCGGTGACGAACACCGAGATCCCGAGCCCGAGCAGGATCAGGCCGATGACCCCGGCCCCGGTCGCGACCACCAGCGGCTTCCCGGCCAGCCACTTGTTGATGTCGTCGTTGACGTCGGCGAATAGCGGCATCGGCACCCCTCCGGTCAGTACAAGGGAATCTCCACCTGCGCCCCGCCGGCCAGGGCGCTCTCGTGGGCACAAATGCCGACGAGCGTCCAGTTCGCGCTGGTCGGCGCGTCCGGGAACGCCGGCCGGTCGCCGAGCACGGCCATCAGGAAGTTGTGCGTCAGGTGCGGGTGACTGCCGCCGTGGCCGCCGCCCTGCAGGAAGCTCAGGTGGTCCGCGTCCTGGATCGCCTGCGGCATCGTGAACGTGCGGATCGGCTCCGGCAGCAGGTGGGCGAAGTCCGGCACCTTCACCCGCGTCGGGATTTCCAGCTCGGTCAGCGGCTTCTCCGGCGTGTTCTTGGTGTGAATCACCGGGTCTTCGCCCTCGACCTGCTGCCACTCGAAGCTCTTCTTCGAGCCGGTCACGTCGAAGCTCTCGCGGTACTGGCGGGCCACGTCGAACAGGCTGCGCGTCACCTCGGCGCACACGTCCGAGCCCTTGATGCTGAAGGTGGCGGTCTCGACCGCGAACGGGCTGTTGTACTTCGGCACCAGCTCCTCGCGGATGCGGCCGGAGCCGTAGCAGCTCACCTTCCCCGCCAGCGCCGGCGCCCCGGGTTTGCTCAGCAGCGCCAGGCACGGGCTGACGCAGTGGGTGGCGTACCACATCGGCGGCAGGCCGGGCCAGTAGTCGGGCCAGCCGTCCATGTCCTGCTGGTGGCTGCCGCGGAGGAACTGCACCCGGCCGAGTTCGCCCTTGTCGTACAACTCTCGGGCGAACAGGTACTCCCGGGCGTACACGACCGTTTCCATCATCATGTACACCTTCCCCGTCCGGCGCTGCAGCTCGACGATCTCGCGGATCTGCTCCTTCGTCGTCGCCATCGGCACGGTGCAGGCGACGTGCTTGCCCGCCTTCAGCGCCGAGATGCTCTGCGGCCCGTGGTCGGGGATCGGGCTGTTGATGTGGACGGCGTCGATGTCGGGGTCTTTGAGCAGGTCGTCGTAGCTGGTGAAGCGCTTGGGGATGCCGTACTTCTCGGCCGTCTTGTCGAGCTCGGCCTTGTTCCGCCGGCACACGGCGACGATCTCGGCGTTCGGGTGCTTCTGGTAGATGGGGATGAACTCGGCCCCGAACCCGAGGCCGATGACGGCGACCCGGACCTTCTTGTCCGACGACATGGGAGAGACCCTGTGGGATGAGTTGTCGGAAAGATAGGAACGGGGGAACGGGAAGCAAGAAAGGAGTTCGGCCGCCGCTCGCGGCGTTGCAGGGCATGCCCTGCAACGCCGCGAGCGGCGGCCGAACCAGAATCCCTGCTTCTACTTCTTCCGCTTCTTCTTCTTCACCACCGACGGTCCTGGGGTCGGCGCTAGTGCCTCCTCGATCAGCGCCACTGGCACAAGAACCACCGGCGCCGCCGCCGCCCGCCGCCGGGTGGCGCTGGCCCAGTACACGGCCGGGATCATCCCGAGCCCCATGATGACGAGTTGGCTCAGCCAGAAGTTGGTGCAGCCGTCGGCGAGGCGGGTGTCGAACCCGTAGGCGTGCAGGCCGATGCCGAGCTGGTTGGTGCCGAACCAGCTCCACGCGCAGATGACGTTGCCGAACAGCGCCAGCACCGCGATGCCGCGGGTCTTCACCATGCCGCACCAGCGGGCGTGGAGGATCAGCGCGTTCCACAGCACGATCAGCACCGCCCCGTTCTCCTTCGGGTCCCAGCCCCAGAACCGACCCCAGCTCTGGTCCGCCCAGATGCCGCCGAGCACGGTGCCGACGAAGCTCAGGAGCGTGGCGAAGCAGAGGACGCCGTAAATCATCTGGCCGAACACCTTCACCTTGTCGGCGTCGAGGGCCATGCCGGCGAGCGGCTTCGCGGCCGCGGGGAGTTGCCCGGTCGCCAGCGGCTTTCCGTCGGCGTCGACGGCAACGTCGCCGGCCTTGAGGAACAGCAGGCCGCCGGCGTAGAACGCGGCCGCGCCGCCGGTCACCACCAGCACCACCATCGGGATGCTGGAGTGCACCCACTCGAACTTCGCGGCCGCGGCCGTGCAGAAGAACCACAGCAGGACCATCGGGATGCCGACGACTCCCCCCGCGGCGGCGCCGAACGACAGCAGCCCGCCGAGCGACGGCGGCTTGGGGTCGGTGAACCCGTCCTTCACGACGGTGGCGCACAGCAGCAGCACGTACACGGCCGAGAGGAACCCGGCCACGAACGTCGCCGTGTAGCCGAGCGTCACGGTGGTGACGTGGGTGGCGAGCCAGAAGTTCGTGTCGAGCACCGCCTCCATCATCTCCAGGGTGTCGTCGGTCGTCAGGTTGTGTGCGACGATGGTGGTCGCCATCCCGAGAATCCCGGCGACGGCGTTGCCGACGCCGAGCGGGAAGATGCGCTCCAGTACCATTCCGAGGATGACGCACCCCCAGCCGATGAACACGGCCGACGAGTACAGGTTCGTGACGAACACGAACGGCCGGTCCATCAGGCTCATCCGCACCAGCAGCGCCCCGGTGTGGACGATGAGCGTGGCGTACAGCACCCACGACGCCGACCGCCGCAGCGCCTCGCCCCACGCCTTCTTCTCCGTCGCCGACAGGATAAACCCGAGCGCGGACAGCACGAACACGATGACGTACAGTGCGATGCACTGCATGAACGGGGCGAACCGGTTGTACGTCGTCTCGAGCCGCGACTTCGCCAGCTCCGTGGGCGTCACCGCGTCAAGCCGGGAGTCGCGGTACTCGGCGAGGGCGGCGTTGAACTCGTCGGGGTGCTTGTCGCGGCGGGCGGCGATCATCCGCTCCCACGAGTCGGCCGCGGGGTCAGCCTTCACCGCACGATCGACTGCCGCCGTGCGCTGGCCGGCGATCAGCGTCTGCTGGTCGGCCGGCAACTCGCGGAGGACGGCCTTGAGCACGTCCTCCCGCATCTTCACGCTCTTCATCGCCGCCGGCTCGGTGTTGAACAGCAGGTTGATGACCTCCTCCCGCTGCTCGGCCTTCACCTGGCGCACCGGGATGTCGAGGAGCCGGCTCACGAGCTCCACTTCCTCCTGCGCCCCGAAGCCCTCCGGCCGCGACTTCACCCCGGCCCGCGCCTGCTCCAGCACCGCGGGGTACACGGCCGCGTCGGCCTGCGCCTTGAGTTCGCCGAGCGACCGCCACGGCTGCCCCTCGGCCTGCGGCGGCAGGAGGTGGAACTTGTTCTTCGCGTTGTCCTTCCCGTACCCCTCCGTCAGGTGCCGGATCAGCGACACCCGCTCCAGCAGCTCGATCCACTTCCGCTCGTCCAGTTCCAGCTTCTTCCCGTTCTCGCTCTTGAAGTGCGCCTTCATGCCGTTCACGTCGATCTTGTCGAGGTGCGGGCGGAGCTCGTTGACCGAGTACCGGAGCCCCTCGCGCGGCGCGAACCTCAGCTGCGCCAACACCTGCTCGTTGTCGATGCGGACGACGCGGTAGTCCCAGGCGCGGTGCCCCTTCTCAAAGATGTCGGCCCCGAGGGTGTCGAGGTACCACTCGATCGCCGGGTGTTCGACGCCGGCCGCGTCCATGGCGACGGACTGGCCGCCGAGCATCCGAAGGTACACCCGCGCGGCCGCGTCGAGCGGCTTGACGCGGCCGCCCTCCAGCACC
>DASPHQ010000784.1:0-7227 GCA_035629595.1 Urbifossiella sp.
CGGCGATCCACCTGTTCTCGGTGCCGTTCCTGCGGCGCGTCACGGCTCGTGGCGGGCTGGCGTACCACCTGGCGCGCAAGGCCGTGCCGACCGCCGGCGGCGAGGCCGACGCGCTGAAGTTCGAGCTGTTCGTGTTCGACGCGCTGCCGATGGCGGAGCGGTGGCTGACGGTCGAGACGCCGCGGGCGGAAGAGTTCGCGCCGCTGAAGAACGCGGTCGGCCCCGACTCGCCGGCGACGGTGCGGGCGGCGCTGGTCGCGCTGCACGCCGGCTGGCTCGAAGCCGCGGGGGTGCCGACGCACGGCCACCCGGTCGAGGTGTCGCCGCTGCTGGCGCTTGACGCCGCGGAGCTGCGCTCGAAGATTCCCCCTGGCCTCGCCGTCACCGGCGCGACCCACCTGCGCTAAGGACTCCGCGCCCGATGCTCCACGCGATGATCATGGCCGGCGGCGGCGGCACCCGGTTCTGGCCGCGCAGCCGCGACCGCCGGCCCAAGCAGTTCCTCTCGTTCGCCGGCGACCGCACCCTGCTGCAAGAAACCGTCGATCGCATCGTCGCACAGGTGCCGCCGGAACGCACCTGGGTCCTTACCGGCGACGCCTACGTCGCCGACAGCGCGGCCCAGCTGCCGGAACTGCCGGCGAGCCACGTCATCGGCGAGCCGTTCCGCCGCGACACCGCCGCGTGCGTCGGCCTCGGCGCCGCGATCATCGGGCGCGACGACCCGGACGCGACCATCGTCGTGATGCCGGCCGACCACGTCATCGAGCCGGTCGCCGAGTTCCACCGCGCCGTCCACGCCGCCGAGCAGCTGGCGAACGAGCACCCGACGGCGCTCCTCACCTTCGGCATCCCGCCGACGTTCCCGTCCACCGGCTACGGCTACATCGAGCTGGCCGGCGGCGCGGGCTCGCGGCAGGGCGTGCAGGCGTCGAAGGTGGCGGCGTTCGTCGAGAAGCCGGACGAGGAGACGGCGGAGCGGTACGTGGCCGGCGGCCGGCACCTGTGGAACGCCGGCATCTTCGTGTGGAAGCCCGCGGCCGTGCTCGGCGAGCTGAAGTCGAACAAGCCGAAGCTGCACGACGCGGTGCAGCGCATCGCCGCGGCGTGGGGCACGCCGGACTTCGAGCGGGTGTTCCGCGCCGAGTACGAGTCGGCCGAGAAGGTGAGCATCGACTTCGCGGTGATGCAGGAGGCCGGCGCGGCGGGGAAGGTGCTGGTGCTCCACGCCCCGTACCAGTGGGACGACGTGGGGAGCTGGCTCGCGCTGGAGCGCCGCAACCCGCAGGACGCCGACCGGAACACCGTGCAGGGGTTGCACGTCGGCGTCGAGACCGGCGGCTGCGTGATCGTGTCGGACGCGGGCCACCTGGTCGGCACGCTGGGGGTGAAGGACCTGATCATCATCCAGAACGGCGACGCGACGCTGGTGGCGTCGAAGGACCGCGAGGGCGAGGTGAAGAAGCTGGTGGACGCGATCCGCGCGAAGGGTCTGGGGCGCTACCTGTGAGTGCCGCGTCGCCCGGTCGCCTCCTCGGCTTCGACCCCGGCACCGTCCGCGTCGGGCTGGCGGTGTCCGACCCCGACCGCATCGTCGCGTCGCCGCTGGAGACGTACGCCGTCCGCGGGCCGGCGCTGGACGGGCCGTACTTCGTGAAGCTGGTCGCGGCCGAGCGGGTGGTCGGGCTGGTGGTCGGGCTGCCGCTCCACACCGGCGGCGAGGAAGGGATCAAGGCGAAGGAGGCGCGCGTGTTCGGCGCGTGGCTCGCCGGCGTGACGGGGCTGCCGGTCGTGTGGTGGGACGAGCGCTGCACCACCGCCGCGGCCGAGGACTTCCTGCGGATGGCGAAGCTGAACCCGAAGCAGCGGAAGGAGCGCCGCGACCGCGTGGCGGCGCAGCTGATCCTGCAGGGCTACCTCGACGCGGGCTGCCCGCCGGAGGGGACCGTGGTGGACGACGAGCGGTCGGCGTGAGCTGTTGGCTCGGGGCTGGTAGCCGCGGGCTTCAGCCCGCGCCCACCTGTGGGGTCCACCAGGGTGCAACGCCTCACTGACACCGCCGACGTGGGCGCGGGCTGAAGCCCGCGGCTACCGGCCAATTGTCCCGAGCCAACAGCTCGCACCGACCGCTCGCTTCAGCGCAACACGCACCCGTAGGTGTGCGAGCGGATCGCCGCCACGAAGTCGCCGACCGACTTCGCGTAGCCCGCCGGGTCGAGTTCCGCAGCGGCCCGCAGGTGCTCCAGCGCCGCGGCCGGACGGCCGCCGTCGTGCTCGTGGCGGCCGAGCAGGAAGTGGAACCGCGCCGCCTCCGCCGGCAGCTCCGCCAACGCCCGCCGGTACACCGCCCCCGCGGCCGCCGGCCGGCCCGCCCCGCGGGCGTTGTGCGCCAGCCCCTCGAACGCCGTCGCACACCCACGCCGCGCCGCCGGGTCGGCACCCGCCCGCGGCAGCAGCCGGGCCAGCGCCGCCTCGTACGCCGCGTCGCTGTCGGCCCACTTCTCCTGATCGCGGTACACCGTCGCCAGCAGCAGTTGAGCCGTGTCGTCGGTCGCGGCGAGTGGGCGGAGCCGGTCGGCGGCGGCGTCGAGTTCGTCGAGCTGAATCAGCGCCACGGCGAACCGCAACTGCACCGCGGGCGGGGCTGTCGGCGGCAGACCCGCGGCCGTTCCCTTCCGCAGCTGCGCGACCAGCGCGTCGGCAGAACGCCGCGCCTCGGCGGGTGCCTTCCCCTCGACCTTCCGGTCGCCGCCGAGCTCGACCGCCCCGGTCAGGTGCGGCAGCGCCTTCGCCGGCCGGCCGGTGGCGAGCAGTTCCTCGGCGCTCGCGGTACGCGCCCGCGCCAGCGTCTCGGCGTACATTCCCGGCGGCAGCAGCGCCAGCAGACCGGCCGCGGCGAACTCCCACTGCCCCGGCTTCTCCACGGTCCCCGTCCCGGCCGCGGCCGCCACGCACCACGGCACCACGAGCGCCGCGGCGAGCAGCGTTCGCAGCACCAGCAGCGGCGCCGCCCCGACCTTTCCCGCGGCGAGTTCGTCACCGAGACCGGGACCGATCAGCGCGACGCCGACCGCCGCCGCGACGCCGGCCGCGACCCACCGCGCGCGTGCCGCCGGGTCGCGCGGCGGGACGCGCGCCGCCAGCACCAGCCCGAGCGGCACGGCCGCAGCCAGGTGCGCCGCCAGCAGACGCGGGTACACGAACGGCGCCGCCGTCATCCCCACCGCGCTCCGCTCGTCCGGCGTGACGACGAACAGCACCGCGGCGGGAACGAGCAGCCCGAGCGCGGCGCCGAGTAGGCGGGCGAGGTCCACGGGTCACCGCCCTTCCGGGGTGTCGGACACGCCCAGGTCGCGGGCGGTGTCCGGGCGGCGCAGCTTCCAGATCATCCCGTCGTAGGCGTAGTGCACAAGCGCCGCCCACAGGTTCAGCCCGACCCACGCCATCGCCCACCCCGAATCCGGCTGCGCCAGGTACGCCCCGACCGCGCCGACGAGCGTGACGTACAGCCCGAGGAACAGCAGCCACCGCCGGGCGAGCGCCGCGAACGCCCCGGTCGCGGTCGTGCGGCGGCGGGCATACAGCGTCACCACCGCCAGGTACTCCGCGGCGTGGAACAGCGACCCGGCCGCGGCCAGCGGGACGATCAGCCGCGGCTCCTCGAAGTGGAGCGCCAGCAGGAACGCGGTGTACAGCACGCACACGCTGCCGAGGTACGCCAGCTTCCCGAGCCGGTCGCGGGTGAAGCCGACGAGGTTCGTCGCCAGCAGCAGAAGCGGGATCAGGAGCACGCCGAGGTCGAGCGCGGCCAGCGCCGGGCGCCACTCGGACGCCCCTTCGAGCCAGCCGGTCGTCCACCCGGCGGCGCGGCCGGCGCCGTAGGTGACGAACAGCCGCAGTCCCCAGCGCTCCAGCCACGCCGACCCGCCGCCGGCCTTGCGGGCGTACATCCGCAGCACCCCCGCGTGCTGGCTGGCGAAGTGCCAGGCGTTCCACAGGTAGTCGATCAGCGCCAGGCACACGAACGCGCCCGTGCCGAGGTACGCCCCGCCGACCAGCAGCGCGGCCGCCACCGCGACGACGAGGAGACGGCGCGCCTGCCCGGCCCGGCGCGGCGGGTCGGCGGCGACGAGCAGCAGCGTGATCCAGCGGTGCGGCACGGTCAGGAAGTAGACCTGCCAGAAGTCCACGGCCGTGTCGGACCGCGACCCGACGCCCGGGAGCAGCAGCAGCGGCCACCCGAGGTTGGCGAGGAACAGCAGGTCGAAGGCCGGCGACACGAGCCAGCCGCGTGCGGGGGCGGGTGTCACGGGAGCGGGGCCGTCTTGATCTTCCAGGCGTCGCCGACCTTGGCGAAGGTCCACTCCTTCGTCGTCACCAGCGAGTTGTCCGCCTCCTTCAGCAGCCGCACCGTCGCGGTCGCGGTGGTCCCGTCGACGCGCGGGGAGCTGACCTCCACCTCGTAGACGTACTTCTCGTAGGCCTTCAGCCCGGCGGCCGGCGGGGCGGCGGCGAACATCGTCTTGAACTTCGCGGGGGCACCCCGGGTGTCGTTGAACTCGCTCACCAGCTGGGCGATCTTCAGCCCCTCGTCGGAGCCGTAGTCGGGCATGGGGATCGCGGAGCTGCCGCAGCCGGCGGCGAACAGGACGGTCAGGAGCGCGAGCCGCGGCATGAGTGGGTGTCCGTGGGGTAGGGGGGCGGCGGTCGTCGTGGGGCCGGTTTCCAACCGGCCGGACAAGGGCCGGTTGGAAACCGGCCCCACGACAACCGGCGTCAGTCCAGCGACACCGGCTCGCCGCCGCTCTTGGTGCCGAGGCCGCGCCACACGGTCACGTCCACGCTGTCGCGGACGAACTTCACCGAGCCGTCGGCGAAGGCGCTGTTCACGCCGCCGGTGTGCCGGCTGCGCGCCGCCGCCCAGGTGTTGCCGTCGGCCTGGTTCTGGGTGCAGGCCAGCCGGTCCCGGTGGTTCGCCGGGATGCGCGTGTCGCACCCGACGAGCACGTCCGCGGTGGTGCTGTTCGGCGCGGTGAGGGTCACGAACATGTTGCCGCCGGCCGCCGGCATGATGACCGCGCCGCGGACGTCGTTGTTGTACCCCTCCGGGCTGTCCGAGTTGGCCGCGTTCAGCGCCTCCGAGAACGGCACCACCTCCGACAGCAGCACCGTGTTACTCGTCCCGTCGGCGATGCCGACGATCCGCGTCCCCTGGCCGATCCCCATCCGCGTCAGGTACGGCCACTTCTTGACGAGGGCGACGTTGAACACCCCGCTGGCGCGGGCCACCCCGCCGTACGCGGCCGAGTTCCCCCAGGTGTCGCCGCCGAAGCACCCGACGTAGTTCCCCTTCATCAGGTTCTGGAGGGAGACGCCGGCGTAGTGGACGTTCGGGTTGTGCCCCGAGCTCGGGCAGATCATGATCCGCTCGGTGAGCGGCCCCTGGATCAGCCCGCGGCTGGCCCCGCGGTTCGGGATGCCGTCCATGTTGTCCTGCGGGTTGGCCTCGGCCCCGTCGAGCGCCAGGCTCATCGGGACGATGGCCGCCAGCGGCGTCTGTTCCATGTCGGCGAGGATGTGGAACGTCCAGCTCGGGCCGTACATCCGCCCGCCGTTGGTGCTGCCGTTGCCCCACACCCACCACACCGGCGCCTCCGCCGCCGTGCCGGGGGTGCCGCTGCCGGGCACCGGGTTCGGGTTCCCCGGGGAGTCGTACGGGGCGTTCTCCTGCGACGACGCCAGGAACCGCGGCAGCCCCGGCGGGAGGCTCCCGGTCGCGCTCTCGATGTTGTGGCACGCCAGGGCGATCTGCTTCAGGTTGTTCTGGCACTTCACCCGCGCGGCGGCCTCGCGGACCTTCTGGACCGCGGGGAGCAGCAGCCCGATGAGGATGGCGATGATGGCGATCACCACCAGCAGCTCGATCAGCGTGAAGGCGGGGCGGCGAAGCCGCATGGCGGAACCTCGGGGACGAACGACGAAACCGACGAATACGAACGACCGTACTTTTAGGCGGCATGCTTGAGGATCGGATGAAGCGGCCGCGAGAAGCGGGTGAAACGTCGGAAGCCGTTACCCCGTCAGGGGTTTCCGGCCGCCCGCAGTCGGAATTGAATCGCCGTTCAACTCTCTCTAAACTACCCGGGTTCTGACCGGACTGGTCGGCTCACGTCGTGGGCCTTCTCCCGACCGACCGGCGGCCTTGGTTCCTCGGGGGTCTACATGCCCGGTCGTCCGATCCGCACCTACGTCGTCCGCCCCAACCTGCCGGACCGCCTCCAGCCGCTCAACACCCTCGCCTACAACCTGTGGTGGTGCTGGAACGCCGACGCCGTCGCCCTGTTCCGCCGCATCAACCCCGACCTGTTCGAGTCGCTCGACCACAGCCCCATCCGGCTCCTCGCCGCCATCAAGCAGGACCGCCTCGTCGAGCTCGAGAAGGACGACGGCTTCCTCGCCCACATGGACCGCGTCGCCGCCGCCCTCGACCACTACCTCAAGGCGCCGACGTGGTTCCAGGAGGCCCACGGCGCCACCGACGGCGACCTGAAGATCGCCTACTTCTCGGCCGAGTTCGGCATCCACGAGAGCGTGCCGGTGTACAGCGGCGGCCTCGGCGTCCTCGCCGGCGACCACCTCA
The DNA here is from genome assembly GCA_035629595.1 of Urbifossiella sp. GTDB lineage: Bacteria > Planctomycetota > Planctomycetia > Gemmatales > Gemmataceae > Urbifossiella. The sequence goes on from DASPHQ010000784.1 coordinate 6,641, forward strand.
AGAGCGCCAGTGACCTCGGCCTGCCGCTCGCCGGCGTCAGCCTCATGTACCGCGAGGGGTATTTCCGCCAGTACCTCAACGTGGACGGCTGGCAGCAGGAGCGCTACCCGGAGAACGACTTCTTCACCCTGCCGCTGCGCGAGGAGCTGGACGCCGCCGGTGAGGCGGTGCTGGTGGCGGTGCCGCTCCCGGGCCGCGAGCTGAAGCTGAAGGTGTGGCACGTCCAGGTCGGCCGGGTGCCGCTGTACCTGCTCGACGCCAACATCCCCGAGAACCGCCCCGAGGACCGCGCCATCACGGCGCAGCTGTACGGCGGCGACCACCACACCCGCATCCAGCAGGAGATCATCCTCGGCATCGGCGGCATCCGCGCCCTCAAGGCCGTCGGGCGGGTGCCCACCGTCGTCCACATGAACGAGGGGCACGCCGCCTTCGCCGCGCTGGAGCGGGTGCGGGTGGCGATGGAGGAGCACAAGCTCGACTTCGCCGCCGCCGCCGAGTTCGTGAAGGCCGGCACCTGCTTCACCACCCACACGCCGGTCCCGGCCGGGAACGACGCCTTCCCCGTCGCCATGATCGAGGAGTAC
>DASPHQ010000785.1:0-7462 GCA_035629595.1 Urbifossiella sp.
TCGTGGAACTACGCGCTGCTGCTGGCCGAGGGGCCGACGCCGAACGCGCTGGTGCCGGCGCCGATGCACCACGGCCTGAGCCGCGGTCAGGTGGTGCGCTTCGAGGAGATTACGCGCTGCCCGCCGGAGATTCAGGACACGCTCGTCAGCGTGCTGAGCGACAAGGTGCTGTACGTGCCCGAACTGCGCGGCGGCGACACGGCGGTGTTCGCCCGGCCGGGGTTCAACGTCATCGGCACGGCGAACACCCGCGACCGCGGCGTCCACGAGATGTCGGCGGCGCTGAAGCGGCGGTTCAACTTCGAGACCGTGCCGCCGATCGCCGAGAAGCAGTTCGAGCTCGACCTCGTGACCAAACAGGCGGCCGACCTGCTGCTACACGCCGGCGCCGCCGCGACCGTGCCGACCGACGTGATCGACGTGCTCGTCACCACGTTCCTCGATTTGCGCAAGGGCCGGACCGCGGAAGGCACCGTGGTGGAGCGGCCGGCGGCGACGATGAGCACGGCCGAGGCGGTGTCGGTGGCGTTCGCGGCCGGGCTGGACGCGAGCTACTTCGGCGACGGCACCGTGACCGGCACCCACCTCGCCCGGCAGCTGGTGGGCACCGTCCTGAAGGACTCGGCCGACGACGCCAAGAAGGTGCGGCAGTACTTCGACGTGGTGGTGAAGGCGCGGGCGAAGGGGAGCCCGCACTGGAAGGCGTTCTACGACGGCCGCGGAATCCTCGGGCAGTGAGGCCGCCGTGACCGACCCCGCCACCGTCGTCGCCGCGCTGCTGCCGAAGCTGCGGTCGCAGCGGGTGACGTACTTCCCGATTCGCCACCACTCGCCGGCGTGCGCCGCGCACCTGCGCCGCTGGATCGAAGCGAACCACCCCGCCACGGTGCTGGTCGAGGGGCCGGCGTCGTTCACCCCGCTCATCGAGTTGCTGCTCGACGACGAAACCGCGTGCCCCGTGGCGCTGTACACGACGTTCGTGGACCGCAAGCGTCGGCTCGGCGGCCCGGGCCCCGTCGGCCCGGCGCGGTTCGCCGCGTTCTACCCGTTCTGCGACTACTCGCCCGAGCTCGTCGCCCTGCGGGCGGGACGCGCCGCGGGGGCGCGGCTGCGGTTCATTGACCTCGAATACCCCGAAATGGTGCTGGCCCGACAGCGCTCCGACGACGCGGAACCGGTGCGCGTCGATTCGCTGGCGGCGGACGCGCACCTGTCGCACAGCGCGTACGTGCAGGCGCTCGCCCGCCGCCTCGGCTGTCGCGACCACAACGAGGCGTGGGACCACCTCTTCGAGACGGCGTGGGACGACGCCGACACCGCCGCCTTCGCCGACCGCGTGGCCGCGTACTGCGCCATGGCCCGCCTCAGCTACGCGCCCGCCGAGCTGGCCGCCGACGGCACCGACGCCCGCGAGGCGTGCATGGCCGCGGCCGTGATCGATGAATTGAACCGCGTCGAGAGCGAACGATCGAACCGACCCGTGCTCGTGGTGACGGGCGGATTCCATACCGTCGTGCTGCCGGACCTGGTGGCGGCGGGGGCGACGCGACCCTCGCCGCCGGCGCTGACCGACGACGAGGCCGGGTCGTGGCTGATGCGCTACAGCTTCGACCAGCTCGACGCGCTCGCCGGGTACGCGGCGGGTATGCCGCAGCCGGCGTTCTACGACCGTCTATGGCACGCCGCCGACCGCACCCGCGCCGCCGCCGAGATCGCCGTCGAGGTGGGTCGGCTGACGCGCGAGCGCGGTATGCACCCGACGGTGACCACGCCGGACGCGGCGGCGGCGGTGCGGATGAGCCGCGAGCTGGCCGCGTTCCGCGGGCACGCGTGGCCGACGCGCGACGACGTGCTCGACGGCATGCGCAGCTGCTTCGTGAAGGGCGAGGCCGGCACCGACGGCGCCCCGCTGCTGCGGCTCGTGGCGGAGGTGCTGGCCGGGAACCGCATTGGCCGCGTGCCCGCCGCCGCGGGTGTGCCGCCGATCGTGCAGGACTTCCACCGCGAGGCCCGCCGCCTCAAGCTGCCTGTCGACGCCGTCGAGCGGAAGGAACTGGCGCTCGACCTGTACCGCGACGCCCGTCACCGCGCCGTGAGCCGGCTGCTCCACCGGCTCGACCTGCTCGGCTCGCCGTTCGGCGGGTACGTGAACGGTCCCGACTTCGTCCGCGGCACCGGCCTCGACCGGATGCAGGAACACTGGCGGGTGTGCTGGTCGCCCGCGGCCGAGAGCGCGCTGGTGGAAGCCGCGGTGTTCGGCGTGACGGTGGAGGAAGCGGCCGCGGCGAAGTTGCGGACCGAGGCGGCGCGGCTGGAAGCGGAAGGCGCCGGCCGCGACACGGCCGCGGCGGTCGCGGTGCTGGTGCGGGCGTGCCGGCTCGGGCTGCACCGACAGGCCGCGGCGCTCGCGGAACTGGTCGGACGGTTCGCCGCCGAGGACCCTTCGTTCGTGTCCGCCGTCGGCGGGCTGACGCAGCTCGACCTGCTGGCCCGGTCGCGTGAGCCGCTGGAGGCCGGCCACCTGACGATGCTCCCCGACCTCGCCGCGACCGCGTACCGCCGGGCGTGCTTCCTCGTCGGCGATCTGGTGAACTGCCCCGACGAGGTGGTCGAACCCGCGCTGCGGGCGCTGCAGTCGCTCCGCGAACTGCTGGGCGGCGACTTCGACGCCGACCTCCTCGCCGGCGGCCTCCGCGGGATCGTCGCGGCGCCGCCGGACCGCGGGCAGACCGCCATCGTCGGCGCCGCGGCAGGGGTGCTGTACGGCGAAGGTCGGCTGACGGAGGAGGAGCTGGTGGCGCTCGCGGCCGGGTTCCTGGGCGGCACGTCGGGCGACCCGCGGCGCAGTGCCGGGTTCGTGCGCGGCCTGCTGGCGACGGCCCGCGAGGCGGCGTGGCAGGTCGGCGGGCTCGTCCGCGCGCTCGACGCCCGCTTCGGCGGCTGGGACGACGGCGCCTTCCTCGGCGTGCTCCCCGAACTCCGGCTGGCGTTCGCCGACCTGACGCCGCGCGAGGTGGCGCGCGTGGCCGACGCCGTCGCCGGCCTGCACGGCGGCGCGGCGCTGACCGGGCTGGTGCAGACGGACGTGTCCGAGGCCGACGCGCTGCTCGCCGCCGCGGCGACGCGACGTGTGCGCGAGTCGCTGGCCGCCGACGGGTTGACGTAGGAGAAGCCATGTCCGCGAACGACGTACTCGCCCGGTGGCGGCTGGTGCTCGGCAAGTTCGCCCAGCCGCGGATGCCGGACGTACTCACCGCCGAGCAGCAGCGCATGGCCGACGCGCTCGACCAGCTCTACGGCCGGGAGTACCGCGGCCGCGGCGTCCGCCAGGGGCCGAAGCTCGGGCCGGGCTCGCTCGACCCGTCGCAGCTGAACGTGCCGACGTGGCTGAACGAGTTGCGCGAGCTGTTCCCGCAGCAGACGTGCGAGCGCATCACGAAGCACGCCCTCGACCGCTACGGCATGACCGAGATCGTGCAGGACCCCGAGACGCTCGCCAAACTCGAACCCTCGGCAGAACTGCTCGCCGCCGTGCTGTCGCTGAAAGGGCAGATGCGCGGCCCGGTGCTGGTCGAGGCCCGGCGGCTGATCGCCCGCGTCGTCGAGGAGGTGCGGAGGAAGCTGGAGCGCGAAATCCTCGGCGCGCTCACCGGCCGGCTGAACCGGTTCCGCAAGTGCCGTCACAAGGTCGCCCGCAACTTCGACGCCCGCTGCACCGTCCGCCGGAACCTGAAGAACTGGGACCCCGGCCGCAAGAAACTGGTCGTCGAGGACCCGCAGTTCTTCAACCGCGTGCGGCGGCACCTGCCGTGGGAAATCATCCTGTGTGTGGACCAGTCCGGGTCGATGGCCGACAGCGTCATCCACTCGGCGGTGATGGCCGGCATCCTGGCCGGGCTGCCGGCGGTGCGCGTCAGGCTGGTGGTCTTCGACACCGCCATCGTGGACCTGAGTGAGCACGCGAGCGATCCGGTGGAAGTGTTGATGTCCGTGCAGCTCGGCGGCGGCACGAACATCGGCGCGGCGCTGCGCTACTGCGAGCAGCTGGTGAGTCAGCCGCGGCGGACCATCCTGGTACTCGTCACCGACTTCTGCGAGGGGGCCGACCCACGCGAGTTGGTAGCGGCGGTGCGGCGCCTCCGGGGCGCCGGCGTACGGCTCCTCGGGCTGGCGGCGCTGGACGGGAACGCGAACCCGTTCTACGACGTGCGGACGGCCGGGCAGTTGGCCGCAGAGGGGATGGAGATCGCGGCGCTGACGCCCGAGCGGCTGGCCCACTGGCTCGCCACGGCGATGGATCAGGGGTGAGGTGATGACGCCCGCGGACCGCGACCGGCTGACGCGCCTCCTCGCCTCGTTCGACGAGGCCGGGCTGGTCGCGCTCGCCAACGTCGGCCTCGTCCGTCGCGCCCGCAAAGACCTCGACGCCGGCGGCGTCACCCACGAAGAGACGGACCACGCGGTGATCGTCCGCGGCCTGGGGTGGGCGGTGACCATGCCGCCCGACGGGCCGACGAAGGCCACCGACACCACCGCCGCGACCGGCGTCACGCGGCAAGTTCTCGCCGCGACGATGTACCTCCGCGACACCTGGGCCGCGACGACGGAGGCATCCACCGGCCCGCCGCCGGGCGAGGCGCTGGCCGAGGCGCTGTTGGCCGTGTCGCTCGACGACCTGGTGAAATGGGCCGGCAAGACGGCGGTGAAAGACGCCCTCGCCGCACTGACGCCGCCGCCGGCCGTGGAAGTGGAAGTGGGTGCGGCCCTCGCCATCCGGCTGGTTTCACACGACGTGGAAGCGCGGCTCCTCCCCGGCGGCACGCGACCCGCGCAACTGCTCGACGCGGTCCTGACCACGGCGCCGAAGGCGCAACACACGCGCTGGGTGCTGGTGGCCGTGCTCGCGTTTCAGGCCAGCCGCGGCAAGGTGATCGAACGGCGAGAGGCCGCTTCCACCGCGGACGCGCCGGCGGGATCGCCCGTCTCCCGTGCTCAAGTGCTAACCGCGGCCCGCGAGTTGTTCGCGGCGATGGTCGGCGGCGGGATCGCCCACGTCTCGGAACGAACGAGCCAGCGGTTGTTCACGCTTTCCGTGTCGGCCACGGCGCTGCTCCTGCCGCGGCTGGCGCGGCTGGTCCGCGCCGTCGCCGACGAGGTGGACCTTGCGCTGGCTCGCCATGCGGCCGCCGACCCGGCCCGGCTGTTCGCACGGCTGTACACGGCCGACGCCCTCGCGCAATCGCTACAGGCCGCGGGCGAACCGCCGCCGCTCCGCCTCGCCGGCCGACCGCGGACCGAGTACGACGCGGCTCCCGATCTCGTTCTCGTCGGCGTCGGGGCGTTCCCGTGGGAATCGGCGTCGGGCTTCGAGGGCGTCACGGCGCTGTTCTGGGACATGGAAAACAAGCGGTTCCTGACGTGGACCGCGAGCCGGCCGGCCGCGACGCCGGGGCGGTTCTCGTCGGACGCGTCCTACCGCTCCGAGGTGCTGTGGCGGTGCGGGCCGGCCGAGCAGCTGTGCCGGTCGCTGGTCGCCCTGCGCGGCGGGCGGCTGAACCCGGCCGGCCGGCTCTCCACGAGCAAGGACAGCCGCGCCGAAGCGATCGAACCGACCGACCCGGCGCGGATCGACTTCGGCGGGCGGGCATTCGCCGACTGGGCGGCGCTCGCCGCCTACGCGGCCGGCACCTTCCCGCTCGGCCTGGTCGAGGAGCAGCCGCTCGACCGAATCGTCGTGCTGAAGCCGGCCGGATGGGGCGAGCGCGTGTTCGACGAGTCGCGCCAGTGCCTCCGCTGGGACGTGCGCGACGCGGCCGGGTCGGAAGCGGAGCTGACGGTGCCGTGGGTCGGCGTGAACGAGCCGGCGGTCGAGTTCCTGGAGGCAGTGAACCCCGACCGCGACCGGCTGACGCACGTCGTCGCCCGGGTCGGCTTCGCCCGCGGCGGGCTGACGCTGGAACCGCTCGCATTATTGGGCGCCGGCACGCCGAACGGTGGGCACCGCGTGTTGTGTCCGGGGTTCGACCGCGGCCGGATCGTGTCGCGGAACGCCGCCCTGCTGGAGCGGCTGCGCGCGAAGTTCGGCCGCGACCGCGTCCCCACGACGCTCGGCGGTGACGACGACGCGCCCGAGGCCGGCCCGGACGCGCCGGGCGCGGTCGGCGATCGGCTGCGCGAGTGGGAGGCGGTGCTGCTCGGAGTCGCCGAGGCGGGCACGCGCCGCGGCGCGACGGGCGGCGAGCGTCGCACCGAGTTGCTGGGATTCTTCCGACGCGTCGGGTTCACCGAACTCGGCGACCCGTGGGCGGACGGCGAAACTGTCACGCCGGACGCGCTGCTGCGGGCGGGCTACCTCGCGGCGCTGCACCGCGACGCGCTGCGGGCGGGGGTTGGTTCGGTGACGTTGTGACCTGGCGAGCCGACCGCCGTGAGGCGGCGGGTGATGGGAACGTCACTCGCCGCCTCACGGCGGTCGGCTCGCCAGACCACTCTACTCGTATCACACACCACATGCCCACGAACCCCGCACGCCCGTTCGTCCTCGCCCTGCTCCTGGTCGGCCCGGCCGCCCGCGGCGCGGAACCCATCCCCGACACACTCCGCGCCGAACTGAAGCTCGCGCCGTTCTACCAGCGCCACGCCGACGCCGACGGCCTCCCCGTGGTCGGCTCCGCGAAGGTGAGCGACCACGCCCTCGCGGAAGCGGCGTGGGTCGTCGGCAAGATGCTCGGCGAGCGGCCCGACCTCGTCAAGGCCATGCGCGCGAACCGGGTGCGCGTGGCGGTGATGGCCGCGACCGAGTACACGACCGACCTGCCGGAACACGCCAACCTGAAGCCGAAACTGTACTGGGACCGCCGCGCCCGCGGCCTCGGGGCGACGCGGAGCAACCCGGTCGTCAGCTGCGGCGAGGAGAACCTCCTCGGCTTCCGCGGCGACCCGTACCCGGCCGAGAACATCTTCGTCCACGAGTTCGCCCACGCGATCCACGGCACCGGCCTCTCGACCACCGACCCGACGTTCGACAAGCGGCTGCGGGCGGCGTACCAGGCGGCGCGCGACCGCGGCCTGTGGAAGAACACGTATGCCGCGACCAACCACTCGGAGTACTGGGCCGAGGGCGTGCAGTGTTGGTTCGACGACAACGCCCCGCCGGACGCGCTCCACAACGACGTGCGCACCCGCGAGAAGCTGAAGGAGTACGACGCGCCGCTGGCCGGGCTGTGCCTTGAAGTGTTCGGCGACGGCCCGTGGCGCTACCGCCGCCCCGCCGACCGCCCGGCCGACGAGCGCACCCACCTGCCGGGCTACGACCGGGCAAAGCTGCCGCGCTTCGAGTGGCGGAAGGCGCCCGTCGGCGACGCCGCGAAGGTGACGGTGCAAACCGCGGCCGGCGACTTCGACCTGACGCTGGACGCGAAAGGCGCCCCGGAAGCCGCGGCCCTGTTCCTCGCGGTCGCGC